>WAJZ01000133.1 GCA_015523575.1 Candidatus Hestiella acidicharens
AGAATTTATGATCTAGGCTTTGTAGGATTTGCAATCGCTATACCCTCTCATAATTATCTTATAATTATTAAGAATTAATTCATAATTTCCTAAAGATGTTACACATTTGTTGGAACTGTGGCTAACCATTCTTCTTGATCCAATAATTAAGTGTGTCTAGAACGTTTTCTCCAGACTTTACAATATTTAGCGACATGAGCGCGTTTATTTCTATCAACCCCTTTATTCTTGCTAAGTCTTCTAGGGCTCTAGAGGCATCTTTTTGGGAAGGTGCCAGAATCTTTATTAAGAATTGATAGGGTCCAGTAATCTCATGTAGCTCTACTACATAGTTGAGCTTTTGTATTTCATTTTTCACATAAACAATATTATCTGCCTTCGTTTTTGCAAGGACAAACATCGTTGTCATAAGACCTACCTTTACAGGATCTACTTTTATGCCAAAGCACTTTATTATGCCATTTTCTTCAAGCCTCTTTATCCTAAGGTATACAGTAGCTTCGCTTACGTTTAGCTCATTTGCTATCTGCCTCCAAGGTTTTCTAGAATCTTTTTCCAGTATTTTCAATATCATCATATCCTTTTCATCAAGACCTTGTCTCACATTCAATCACCAATATACTTTAACAGCTTTATTGCGAGATCAGGTCTTCTTGCTAACGCTATAGCTATCCTCTGTTTGTTCATTCTCCCTAAGGCTACTTCTGCATGAACTTGTGCTGGCATTAAAGAGAGAAACTCCCTCCTCTTGTCCCTCTCCATAGCCTGCACCCTCCTGAGTATCTTTCTTTGGATTTTGATTGCCTTTGTAATATCGGCTTTTTCAAGCCTTTCTCTAGGCTCTTTACCATTAACTATTGCCTTCGCAACCTCTATACCTGATATAATTGATGGCCTTATTCCCTCACCTGTAAGGGGGAAAACAAATCCAGCAGCCTCTCCTATCTTTGTTAGGTTTTTGTACATATCCAAGCTAACACCACCAACAGCTATCTGTGCTCCAACCATTGGAGAAATAACCTTCGAAGCCTTAAGCATGTAGTTTTTTCTGATGAACCTTTCCAGTAGCTTCTTTAGGTTGTTAATATCCCTATATCCTCCAATCCCAACCTCTGTCCCATTAATTCCTGGAAAAATCCAATAGTATCCTATTATTTCGGTATCGAAAAATATAATTAGCTTATTTAGATCTTCAAGATCCCTTGATTTGACTACTGTTTGGAGCGCATTTATTTTTTCTCCTTTATAAAAAGTGAATCCACCTGCTAGTATTCCTTTTTTAACCTCTTTTAGTTTACCATTTTCTCTAACCATAGACCTTAAGGGGTTGTAGGTCGACTTCTTTCTGAGTTCAGCTCCAGACTCTACAACTAGTGATTCCAAGAACGATTCCTTGTTTATTATATACCCCTCTAAAAAATCATTCTCGTCAACAGTTTTCATCTCATCAACATAGAGGGTTACGCCTTTAATGACCCTATCTATAAACTCTTTTTTAATTTCTATAGGGAGATCCTTGGTAGATGGAATTCCAAGCCCGCAGGGTTTTTTGGCAAGCCTTTCGTTAGCCTCATACAACACAACGTTATACCCTGATTTAGCTAGGTAGTATGCAGCCGAGGCCCCAGCCGGTCCTGCACCTATTATCTCTATCTTATCCAACCACAACCCCTATAGGAAATAAGTAAATTAAAGGGTTTAATTCATTTGTTATGGGTCAATGCTTCATAGTTTTAAATTGATGCTTTTATCTCATTTTACATAGCTATCGCTATGTGGCATCAAACATACCTGCTTGTTTGGTGTCATGGGGTTAAATGAAACGCTTGTACTTATTTAAATCTTAGACCTTACTGAGCCAATGATCGTGGGTTCAGATCCCATTAGTGGCTCTGCATTTCAACTATTGTTATAGGCGGTTACCAGGCTGATGTGCATTTTTGTGGTAAGGGTTGTCAATAGGGTCTAGGCTGAAATATTTCATATTCATTACCTTCAGGATCTTTGAAGAAGGTAAGTAGCCCAAAGCCTATATCATTTATCTCATCTACCTTCACTCCTTTAGCTTTCAATCTTTCTACAGTTTCATTTATATCATTTACCTCAAACACAATGCCCGTTCTCTTAGGAAGGGCATCCTTATCTTGAAGCAGTGCAATCACTATGTTTTCTAGAGGAAATTCACTCCAAGTATTCGCCTCACGACTTGGCTTCAAACCTATTTTATCTTTCCAGAAAAGGATCATATTAGGGACATCGCGAACACGAAGTATTACATATCTTATACGTGTAAACAATTATTAGTGCACCTCTCGAGTAGTTGATATTTTACCTCGATAAGATTTGTATTAAGTCTAAGTATAAAATTTTTGGTAAGAACGTTGGCAAAGCATTTTTCAAAAGCTTTACCTTTTATATTATTGTCTTCTTTTTTTTAATAGACAATTGACGAATATTCGTTGTACACACACTTATAACCGTTCGTCTACAAACATATTAAATGGGTGAAAGGAGTGAACAAGGAGATATATAATAAGGAGCTTGTTGAGAAGAAAAGGTTTTACGTTACGAAGGAGGATGAAGATGAGCTTTCCTATTACCTAGTAGAATCCTTTGCAGAGGCAGCTTAGAAAGCATTATTGTTTTGCATTAGCACACAAATAAATTAATATATGATTGTTAACATAAAGAGCTACTAGGCTATAAAATGGGTCGTTGCAGAGGATACGAGTTTATAGACCACATAAGCGATGTGTTGATAAGGGCATATGGTAAGACTTTGGAAGAAGCTTTTGAGCAGTCGGCGTTGGCTGTCTATAATATCATCACAGACACAAATAAAGTCGAACCAAAGGTCGAGAGGGTCATAAGCATAGATGGTATTGATCTCTATAACCTATTGTATAGGTGGATAGAGTCCCTTCTTTACTATACAGATGCTGAAGGTCTTGTCTTCAGTTATTTTAAGGTGAATGAAATAAAAAATGGGATAAGGCTGAGTGGTATAGTAAGGGGTGAGAGGTTCAACCCTAATAAACACGAGCATAGAACTGCGGTAAAGGCTATGACCTATTCCCAAATGGACATAGCCTTTAGTAACGGTTGCTGGAAGATAGATTTCGTCGTTGACATTTAGTGGAATATTCTTGTTAGCTTAGCCTTACATTCCGGGCAGAGATCTTCCCCTTTATCGTCAACTTCTGCTATACTATTACTAAAGCTCATAACGCAATACTTATTCTTACAATGGGAAAGGCCAAAGAGGTGACCCAATTCATGGGTACCTTCTTTACCCAGCCTCTCATAGTATTTTTCTTTTTGTTCTTTAAGTCTAGGCGTATAAATAGTTGCTACCTTGAGGTCTATGCTTGCTAAGCCGAAGACGAACCTTAACCCATCATAGTATCCATCGAAACCTGCTATGCCTAAAACATAACTACCCTTTTTACCAAGGAAACCTATGTGTTTTTTTGCGATGAATTCATTTATTTTCTCAGCATTATACTGCATCCTTCTTATGTTATATGAACTATATGGTGGTTGTAACGGCCATATTACAGGAAAAATTTTTGTGTTAAAAGGAAATTTCCCCTTTAACCTTTCCGTAAGCGCGTTTACTTCATCTGGAGATACATAGCCAATAGGCTGTATTAAAATCCTTATCGTTAGCAACACCCTTCCCCTTCTATTCCGTTTTATTTTGATATTAAAATTGCATGGCCTTCTATATTGGCCACTTTTCAAGCCTATACGCCATTTCCCAAAACATGTATTCGTACCTAATAGAAGTCTTAAACAGTTGCTTTAGCTTATCATAGTTAGTCCCGTCCCAGGCATTGTCTGTAAGTTTCCTTATGTTACTTACTATTGTCCTGTAACTTTTTGATGAATACGCATTTATCCAATCAATATATACCTCAACGCTGTTCTCACTAATCTTATCAGAATGCATTTTTGATATGTCTTCATAAACCCAAAAACATGGAACTAGTGATACAAGGCATTCAAGTGGTGACCCCAAGGCACACGTCGAAAGAAGAAAGTTTGTATAAGCAAGATTTGTCGGGGAAGCTTCTTCCTTTAATACATCTTCTATGCTTAACCCAAGCTTCTCTATTATCTTTACATAATTTTCCATCTCAACAGTCGCATCAGCCTCTGCTATTTCTAACGCTACTTTCGACATTTCATAATCAGATTTAGAAGCGAGTAATGAAAAGGCCCTCATATCAGATATGAGGTAGTTGTAGTCCTGTTTCAGGTAGAATACAAACTTCTCTAACGGAAGGGTGCCTTTGTATAATTCTATAACAAAGGGGTGATTTACAACCCTATTCCATAAGGGCTCCAAGTCCTTTTTCAATAGATCTGTTAGGAGGGTATTTCTTTTCAATTAAATCACCGAGGGAGTAAGATGCCCAAAAAAGTAAAAAATGCTTTTATGTGTAAGGTAATTTATGATAGCTTGATTATTTATCCTCTTTATTGAGTTTTCTTAAAACATATTGCAATATTCCGCCGTGCTTATAGTACTCTACTTCGATTGGTGTATCTAGCCTAACCCTTACCTTAAATTCCGTTACTTTTCCATCCTTTTTCGCCTTGACTGTTATGATTTTCTTTGGTTCTAGCCCATCTTCTATACCAATGATATCGTAAACTTCGCTACCATCCAATCCAAGTTCATCAGGCCCTTCGTTCGGCATGAATTCTAAGGGCAATACTCCCATCCCGACCAAATTACTCCTATGTATCCTTTCATACGATTTTGCTATAACAGCCTTAACGCCTAGTAGGTAAGGTCCCTTCGCAGCCCAGTCTCTGCTACTTCCTACGCCATACTGCTCCCTGCCAAGTATAATGACTGGTATGCCTTCTTTTTTGTACATTTCAGCTGCATCGAATATGTGCATTATCTCTTTAGTAGGCCAGTATATAGTATAGCCTCCCTCCTTTCCTTTAACTAAAAGGTTTGTAAACCTGGGGTTATCGAAGGTACATCTCATCATTACCTCATGGTTCCCTCTCCTGCTTCCACATGTATTAAGCTTTTCTGGTTCAACGCCTAAGGATAAGAGGTATTGGCCTGCTTTAGAACTTGGGTTGATACGACTAGCTGGGCTTATATGATCGGTGCTTGTTCTATCAGGGGCATATACTAATACTCTCGCATTAATTATATCATGGAGCTCTTTAGGTTCTTCTTCTAAACCTTCAAAGAATGGAACTTTCTTTATATATGTGCTCTTTTCATCCCACGGGTATGTGTCGCTTTCTTTGACTTCTAGCTTTTCCCACTCTTCTAGCCCTTCAAATATATCCTTGTACTTCTCTTGGTACATCTTTGCGTCTAAGGCGGCTTCAACTGCCCTCTTAACTTCATCATTGCTTGGCCATATATCCTTAAGGTATACAGGTTCTCCATTAGGGTCGAAACCTATGGGTTCTTTATCAAAATCTATGTCTATTCTGCCGGCTAACGCGTATGCTACTACTAAAGGCGGGCTTGCGAGAAAGGCACCGGTAGCTAAGGGGTGAACCCTACCAGTAAAGTTTCTGTTTCCACTCAAAACAGCCGCTGTGTACATACCTTCTTTCTTTATGGCCTCTTCTATTTCCTTTCTTAATGGACCAGTATTGCCTATGCATACTGTACATCCATAACCTGTTATGTGGAATCCTAGCCCCTCTAGGTATGGTAGGAGATTTAGCTTCGTTAGGTATTCAGTAACGACCCTGCTTCCTGGGGCGTTGCTTGTTTTAACCCATGGCTTTACTTTAAGGCCCCTCTCAACAGCCTTTTTGGCAACTAACCCAGCGGCTATCATAACGCTCGGGTTGCTCGTGTTTGTACAGCTAGTTATAGCGGCAATTATTATGCTCCCATCCTTCAGCTCTACTATATCATCTCCAAGCCTTAAAGTTACTGACGTTGGCCCCCTGCTTTTATCTTTTCTGTATTTTTCTATAATATTGCTTAGCACCTCTTTTGAGTTTCTAAGGGGAATCCTATCTTCGGGATGGGATGGCCCAGCTATAGAAGGCTCCACCTCACTTATATCAATAACTAACGTATCGCTATATTTGGGTTCTGGTTCGTTAAGATCATACCAGAGGCCCATCCTTTTTGCAATGTCTGCTACAACGCTTACATGCCTTGGATCCCTTCCACTTCCTAGCAAGTACTGTATGGTAGACTCATCTATCGGGAAGTATCCCATCGTAGCCCCATACTCGGGTGACATGTTTGATAGGGTTGCCCTATCTGGGACGCTCAGCTTCTTAATCCCTTCACCATAGAACTCTACAAACTTCCCTACAACTCCTTTCTTCCTTAGCTTCTCAGTTATGTAAAGTACCAAATCTGTGGTCGTTACGCCCTCTCTCATCTCTCCAACTAGTTTAACTCCAATTACCTCAGGTATTAGCATATAGTAAGGCTGCCCGAGTATGACAGCTTCTGCTTCTATACCCCCTACCCCCCAGCCTAAAACACTAAGCCCATTGATCATCGTTGTATGGCTATCAGTACCTAAAACGCTGTCTGGATAAGCTATTAATCCTCTCTCAGTCTCTTCAAGCCAAATAACCTTCGCTAAGTATTCTAGGTTAACTTGGTGTATTATTCCCTTACCTGGTGGTACAACCCTAAAGTTTTGGAAGGACTTTTGAGCCCATTTCAATAATCTATACCTCTCTGCGTTCCTCTCGAACTCTTTTTTCATGTTTTTCTGAAGCGCTATTGCGGTGCCATAGTAGTCAACCTGTACGCTGTGGTCGATTATTAGATCTACTGGTATTATTGGGTTCATCTTCTTAGGGTCATTTCCCATTTCTTTGAACGCATCTCTCATAGCAGCTAGGTCAACAACTGCTGGCACTCCAGTTAGGTCTTGCATTACCACCCTTGTTGGATGGAAAGGTATCTCCACTTTCCCGGCATTTGCACGCCAATTTAATATGTTTCTTACGTCTTCATCCCTTACTATGGTCCCGTCATAGTTCCTTATTATATTTTCTGCCAAGATTCTGATAGAAAAAGGTATGTCGCTCAACTTTCCTAGGCCTAAGGAATCTATTTTAGACAAATTTATAAACTTGGCTTTCCCTTTATATGTATCTATTTCATCAAACAATTTCTCTACATCACTCAACCTAGGCACCTATTAGCGATTAGTATCCGAAGGAGTTATTAAGCTATAAAAATATAATTTTATTGTACAACCAGAAGGGAGAGATGCTTTTATTTGCAAGCAAGGTTGCGTTTAATCCAATCTTGGGTATTGCACAATACTTTGTCATAGCTAATCAAATATTTCAGTAAAATATTTCATTTTTATGCACCTTCAACGCCTAGGTTTTTGAAAAACAATAAAATAACCGATTCCAATAAAGACTTTAGCGCCTGTCTAGTTTAAACGGGGAGATATAGTCCCCAAACTTGTCTTTATATGCAAGAAGCCTATCCTTTTCCTCTTTAAGTATCTCGAAGAGCAGCTGCGGTGTATCAGGTATTTTCTCATAGACAGACCATATCCTTTCTATTTTAGCGAGGTGCTTCGGCACCCTTATTGTGAATTGCTCCTCATATTCTTTGGGCTTGTATTCCTTGCCAAGCTCCCTACTAAAAAGCTCCTCCAAATCATTATAGGCTGGTATTCTGCCTGTTGGAGACTCCAAAAAGCCCACATCATCATGGATCCTCAACTCCATCCATTTTAGCCAAACCTTCTTATCCACCTTTTCATTTAAGAACCTACCATCACTTCCCTTTAAGAAGTAATTTACCCCGAATATTTTCGGTTTTCTGCTTAGCTTTTTACCGAAATCGAAGTGGAGCTGCGTGAACTTCCCAACGGAGATCGAAAGGAAATCAAGTATTGCGTAGGGGCTGAACTCCCTAACGCCGGATTTTCCTATAACGGCAGCTGTCCTTTCTGATTCTAGCGCAGCACCTTTAGTGACAACGCCATGTTCCCAGTTAAAGGATTCCTCTACTGGTACCCAGGTATCAGAATCCCTGCCACCAAATATCATTCCTCCAACAGGCACCCCTTGAGGGTCATTAACCCTAGAATCGAGGTGCTTAAGGTAGCTCAACCTTGTTGTAAACCTTGCATTTGGATGTGAAGGCTTGATCTCTTTTCCGCTATCATCCTTTTTGCCTGGCCACCATTTTCCAGCATAATTAATTCCGCTTCTTGGTTCTTCTGGTTTCCCATTCCACCATACTTCTCCATCGTCTTCAAGAAGGACGTTTGAGAATATTACATCGTCATTAGGTGAGGTTAATATCTCGTATATCTTTGGATCATCGACAGGGTTGACGCCATCTATTATACCAAACATGCCATTCTCTGGGTTAATTGCCATCGGTATTCCATTCACTTCTCTTATAAGAGCTAGGTCATCCCCAATTATAGTATCAGCTATAAGTGCTGTTGACGTCTTTCCACACCCTGCGGGAAAAGCCCCAGTAAAATATGTTATCCTATTACTAGGCCCCTTTACCCCTACTATAAACATGTGCTCTGAGAGCCAGCCCTCTAAAAGCCCCCTGTGTATTGTAAGCCTGAAGGCTAATTTTTTAAGACCTACGGTATTGCCAGCATATTGTGAGTTTGTTGTATATGCTGTTTCATCCTTTAGGTCTATGTATATCCTCCTCTTCTCGACGTTTTTAATCCACCCGAGCTCATTTCTTTCACCAGCAGAGTGCAAAAACCTAAAATACTTTGTGTTTGGCGGCATTTTAACAAATTCTTCATAGCATGGTCTATAGAGGATCAATTCGCTATGCATAACATATGAGGAATCTGTGACTTGAACTGCTAGTGGTGTATAGGGAGAGCCTCTAGGACCTAAACAGAAGAAACCAACGTACATCTCCTTCCCTTTCATAATTCCCTTGATAATATCTTTTATCTCAGCTAAACCCTCACCTCTCTTCATGGTGTTTATAAAGGGTATTGCTGTGTCTTGTTCAACCAATATCTTTGTATTCTTCCTATCCCTGGCTAAGTCCGGTAGCCCATCGAAGTGAACTGTATGCTTCTCATGTTTTGTTTTCAGTTCCTCTTTGTTCTTTAGTGCCGCTTCTTTTATGTAATTGAAATCCTCTTCGTTTCCTAAGACAATGTATACAGAGCTTGGTTCTGCTACCATTATTATATCGGAGAGCCACCTATGAAGTTCTTGGTCGCTTATTTTTGATAACCTTTCCATATGTTTCTTCTCTAACCTTTTTTGGAGGTATCCTATATAATCATAGTCTTCATTCAATAGACGTTCGCGTTCCATACTCCTCACTGAAGTGAATAAATGATACCCAAACTTAAAATACCTTTAGCATTATAGTTGACAAAAAATAAATGTTGTTTCTTAGTTTTTGAGATTTGATATGACTTTAAGGTATGTCTGGGTTGATGAAATAATTTTTAATAGTACTTGGAACTGTTATACACTACCAAAATTGTGTCAAATGGATATACATAACCTTATAGATTATTACATTTATATGTGCACGGCAAAAGTAGGTTAAGGCTTAATGCCCTGAAAGTATTCTTGGAGTCCTTATTGTAAATACCTAGGAGAAGTTGATTCATAAAAGACCCGCTTAAGATTCTAATTCTCGATGCTTCTAAGCTAAAGGAACTTAAGTGTTGGTTTAGTATTGCTTTCAGCCAGCTTTGAACTAAATCCTTGATTTAAGAGCGGGCAACTTTATTGCTATCCTCTTGTTTTAGAGGTTTATCGTTGTTGCACTCATAAATATCAAGTCCAAACTTCTCTATTATCTTAGATATCTTTTCAACCTTTTTGGGATTCAAAACGTTTCTCCACTTGCTTTGCTGCTCTTTTATTTTTATTTTCTTTTGAGGAGCTAGTGCTTGTAGGTCTTTTAATAATTTCATATGCATTTATTGGAGTTCTCATATTTATGTAATTAAATATCCTAGGTAGTTCATCTTCATAGTTTTCGATCAAATGCTAATAGTAGACTAAAAGATATAGATTTTTTGACCTGTAGTGTAGTGGAATAGCGTAATCTAATGACCACCAAGCAGCCATAACCTCTTCTGGTTCTTCTATTCTTTCAATTGCATTTATAACGGTGTCTTTTCTGTCCTCCAACTCTACAGATTTTAATAATAACTCCTTTATAGCTTTTTTAGAAAATCTTATGCTTTCTTGAGTCTTGGGATACAATCCCATTTTGATTTGCGAAGCGATAGTAGCACATGGATGTCTAACGATTAGGTATATTCCTCTTACTTTGAAGTTCATTACTAGCCAATGAATTATTTTGTTGGCTCTTATGCACTTCACCAAGATCTTATTTGCAGATAGGTTTTTTAAGATTCTGTTAACCACTTCATAGTTAGTTCTAGCTCCTGTTGGCGAGGCTAAAGATATGCTTCCAGTGAGGACTTTTTCTATATATCTCTTTAGTCTAGGATCTTCCTCACCTAATCTTCTATATAGTGTATGATAAGGAAAAAGCTCTGGGTCTCCTGCTATGTCTTTATCAGTTCCCCAAGCAGGATGTAAAGGCTCAAAGATAATCCTATATTTTGGTATAGCATAAAGTATCTCCATGCCCGAACATAATATTTGATGCTGATAGTACCTTATATTTTTCTTAATTGATGTGACAAAAAGCTTACGTCTTCGTAGTTTGTTTAAGGTGTTTAGATGTTTTGTTGACATGAAGTGTAAGAGGTGTTTCAGGATCATGATGGAACCGCAAGGATTCTATAATATACCAGAGTTGGTTAACAAGGTGTATGGCTTATATGCTAAATAAACAAAAATGATATTAACAAATACAATCAAACAAAATAAACATTAGTTGAAATACAGTATGCCAGATTTCTCCTAGAAAATCTTGCCTAGGTTCCTTCTCTTATAGCTAACTCCTCTTCTTTATTGTATTGCACAATATGTTTTCATTGCTGGATAGGCAACTAATTTTTGATAACATTAAATTAAACTAAGCATTGCTACTTCAGCCATCTTCTTGCATAGGGACTTTATGTTTGTATGGTGAAAATATAAGGATGGTTGCTGAATAATAATGTGGGTGAAGTAATGGCTGAGAGTAGGAAGGTCTTAGTAGAAGTAGAGTTACCGAGCGAACTGGAAGTGGATGAGAGAACCCTATCTA
>WAJZ01000134.1 GCA_015523575.1 Candidatus Hestiella acidicharens
AAAAATGCACAAATATTAGCAGGTTATTAAGCCTATTAAAGATTAAGAAATAAAACTCATTTTTTCTTCTCTTTTTTCCTCCCAGATCTTACTACTCTTGCCTCTATAGGCTTAGGTCTAAGTAGGAATGCTCCACCTAATACGCCAATAACTATGCCTAATATAAATAAGCCTATCAAAATCTCACCGTTTTTATGAATCTTTGCTAAATACTTGCTATTTAAAGTACTTGCCATACTATACCTAAGCTTCCAATAGCTTATTAATGCCTGTAGCTCAGAAACCTTGTTAGTTAGATTATTCACGCTTGAGTTTAATGAAGCCAGCTTAGTCGTATAAGACTTTATGTATGATTGATAGTTCAATAGTTCTGTTATGTTTTTGTTAATGGAAGGATATACTTGTGAAACCATATCTACGGCATTAGCTAAACTTATTATCTCGGGGTTGAAGGATATGCCATAAAGCTTAAAAGAAATATTATAATCCTCCCCCCTATGAAGTTCTATGTTTTGTATGGCAAATACTACATAGGACTTGCCTGCGATCTTAGATGTGTTTTTAGCTGGAATTTCTGCGAATTTGTATTCTATGTTGATTGGCACAGGAAAACTCACTCCAATAATGTCTTTTATACCTTTGCTACCAAAACCAATAACACACATCTTTTTTATAACTCCCTTTGACGTTACGTTCTTATTATATATGCTATAAATTAAAGAATTATTTGATATATAATTGTCTACAAAGCTCCAAGTAGCATTTGGAGTGTTTGCTCCCACACCAAAGTACAGGTTCTTTATCAGGGAGGAGGTCTTATTAGTAGCAATACTAATAGAGTATTCAATAAACGGATAAAAAGAGCTCACCTCTATGTATTCTTTTATGTAGATGCTATTGTTGTGGCTGATTGGCATTAACATTATCTTCGCATAATCTTTGCTTTTGTTCAATATTATTGCCTTCCATTGCGTCGTATAAAGGTTTCCTGGAAATGACTCATTAATTGACAACACCATGGAGGGTATTTGGGAGCCATTCCTCACTATTTTCACAGGACCCGTAGGTGAGTACGCTATCCAGCTTGCAACAGAAGCTCCTCTTGATAAGTTTAACACTAAACTGTAATACTGGGTGGATATAGTAACAGTGGTATTAGATACTTTTACTTTTAGAGGTGAGCTTGTTTGGGCAATAGTTATAGAACTAAACATAAAGACCGAGACAAGGACTATTACCATTAATGATAATATTTTTAATTTCATAATTTCACCTCACTAACCTTGAATGCTCTATAAAACTTCATAGTGTCTTCACTGGACTCCGCAGTCATTATATCACCATACCTTTTTCCTATGCCCGCATTCTGAAATTTAAATCTATATAATTCCTGTCATATACCATAACACCCTTTGTATGGCTGTTTACTTTAAACCATTCTTTTTAACTTCTTCTAAGAGCTTCTTGAACTCCTGAACTAACTGCTTCTTCTTATGGCTTCTCAAGCTATAGAGCTTCTCAGCAAATAATGCAACTATAGCTAACAGGTTCTCCGCAGGTTCTTGATATGGATTCTTTGGCTCCCTATCATAAACAGCCTCTATTCTGGTATCAAATTGATTAAAGAAGTATTCAAGGTATTCAAAGAAAAATCTCATAAGTCTATTCTTTATAGCTAATAACCATGATATCTACCTACTTGTTTATTGCAAGGCTGAAAAATCTTTAGCAAATCCCTACGGCCAGTCTCAAGGCCACTTGCTATATTGTTAGGAATATCCACGACTTTGTATCCTCTAGCCCGAACAGTACCACAATAGATATTGTACTTACCTTTTCAAATCACTTTTCTGGTAACTAGAATTTAATACGAGTATAGATTACTGCCTTAGTTTGCTCTGTTTCTGGCTTTATTCCCAAGATACGTTCAACTTCAGAATATGGCACTCTTATTCCTCCAGTAGATGTTCTAACGGTAGCTATTTTCCTTCTGAAATCCATCGCTTGAAAATATCCTATAGCTAGTACCTACAAGCTTGTAGAACTCTCTAGGCTTCAGCAACTTCTCTGGAATTGTTATATGTTCTTGACAATCTGTAAAATTCCTCAACTGACTGTAATAAATGCTTCTGCCTCAACGTGATTTGTAATTATGACGAACGTAGAGAAGAGGCATAGCACATCTAGCAAAACCTATAATTATCTAGGATGAGAAATCATATAAGAGTACTAACAGTTAATTTTTTCTAAATTTGTTGCTAACTTTTCAAGCCTTTTCCTGCCTTCTAAAATAGAATCATTAGCTAGCTTAACTATATGATTAAGCGATCTAGGTTCAAACGTGAAAGTACCATTAATTTTTAGGGGTATTGAAATCTGTACTGCGCTCATAAGCTCTATAGTGTGTTCATCTTTAGATCGTGAGATTATTCCACTATGCTTGAATCCAGAGCTTCTGGCTACCTCTAGAATGAAAAAAGCACATTCTATTTTTCTTGTCTTTAGGTGTAATATAGGGCCTGTAGATCTAAGCCAAAGGTTATCAAAGGGTCTAGTGATTGCCTTTGCAATATCATAGATAGTTATTGGTGAATGAGATTTCATGACGATTCTTGCTCTGTCTCTTTCCCAATACCACCTTCCTTCTATTATGGTTATCCTGCCCATGCAGCTACTTGTTGTGAAGATATGAGTATTTTTGTTTATCTTGAATAGAAACCATTCTGCCCCTGGATCTAAATAGCCTATTATCCTTTCTCTCAATAAGACATCTTTAATGTTTTTTTGTAAATACATCTAAGACCACCTGATACAATCTCGGTCCAACGCTTCGAACTATTCTTGAACCTCTTATCTCGTAACTTATCTTAAACTCGTTTAGCTTATTAACTAATAACTCTCTAGCAACTTCTATTGGATCTTGGTATTTTTTTGAATTTACATGTAAATAAATGTGTATAAATCCCTTTTTTCTAATTGATAAAATGGCATAACTTAGATACTCTAATGCGATCTCAGGTAGGGGCATTAATACCCTATCTGCACTGTTTTGCAATATTTCTTTAATGACGTCGCCCGCATCGCCTAAATATGGTATTACTATCCCTTCAACTTTGTTCAAAGCTATATTTTCTTTCATTAGTTTATAGGCATGTGGGTTTATATCAATACTGTGCACTAGAAATGGTTTCGATTTTTTGGCAATGATTATTGAAAAAAGGCCGACACCAGCAAACATGTTTATTATAGTTTCATTTTCTCTTACCATATACGCAACTCTTAGGTGTTCAAAGCTTAGCCTAGGTGTTATGAACACATTTCTTATATCTACCTTAAATAAGCATCCATGTTCCTTATAGATAGTATGTGACCTCTTTTCACCTGCTATATGTATAAAATCCCTTGTCTTTTCCTTGCCTTTTACTGGAGAGGTTGCTAACCATACAGATTTAATGGATTTTTGCTTTTCAATTACTTCATTGGCTAGCGACTTTATATGATCGATATTTATTTTATTGAAAAAGGGTGGTTTTATTATCGCAATATCTCCGATGTACTCTATTTTTGGTTTTGCCCATTTCATTCTTAATTCCTTCATTATAGCTGTGTCTATTGTATTTGTTAACATAATCAAAAATTTTAAATGCTTTCCACTTCTGGCTGTTCTTTATATGCGGCGGCCGGGATTTGAACCCGGGACCTCTGGCTTGGGGGGCCAGCGTCCTAATCCAGGCTAGACCACCGCCGCATTCCAGGGGATTTTATTAAAAGGTGGCGTATAATATGCTTAACGCGTATTTTACATTAGCAAACACATATAAGCTCTGTTGCTAATAAAACAGTGGGTGAATAGGGGAGATGGAGAAAGAAAAGGGTAAGGAGAGGAAAGCATTACTAGAAGATGAAGATGAGTGGAACATGGTGTGGAAGGATACACCCTTTCACGGAACGCCGGGAGGATAGCTTAAAATAGAGAAACTCCCACAACCTAATAGGGTAACTGTTGTGCCAAGGAATAGAAAGAAGAGGATTTCACTAATAGTGTTTGCAGTAGTTCTTGTTGCCGTCTTTCTAATTCCGGTAATAGGCCTGATATTTCGCTAATAGCTTACTTAGACCTAGAGCGTCTTTTTTTCTTTGCTGCATGCTTACTCGATTCTGCACTTTTTGTCTCCTTAACGTTACTTGCTTCTCTATTTATTGAAGAGATTATCTCCTTAACCCTGCTTCCTGCTAGGTATCTTAGCTGGTCTTCTGTAAAAGAGTAATAGCTTGACAACTTAGATACCCTATTTATATCACCATATTTCATCATTAGAAAGAGATAAGGCAGTACCTCGGACTTCACAATCCTTTTCGACGCATGTATCCTTTTTGCTATGGTTCTAGCTACGCCTTCTCTATTTTCTCTTACAGACTTAAGCTGGGCCATTTCTTTTATTTTAGCTGGATATGAAAACCTATTCCTTAATACTTGACCATTCTTTCTTGCAAATGAAACCCCTGGGCCTATGAGGTCAAATATGTAGGGGAGCAGGAACCAGTTGCCAGACTTTGCCCTTTTCAAAAAAATTGAAGCCCTTGCCAAAGAATCCCAAGCCCTAAAAACATCTTCCGGATCCTCATATTTTGCAGGTATATTATCGTTAATCCATGCCATAAGTGTTTCATAATCTTCCTCCGATGTGTTTACAGCCTTCCTTGCCTGCCAGAACTCTCTTGCATAGAACACACTGTTGAGCGTTCTCCAGAGGTCTATATTTTTTTCCCGTGGCTTAACAACAAGGGAAACTATGTTAAAGGTTACCCTTCCATATCCTTCAGCTACTGCTTCTAGGTCATTTATCGCACCCCTTACATCTCCCAAGCTTTTTTCGGCTATGAACTTTAGCGCTTCTCTATCACACTGTATCTTTTCTTTGTTACATATGTTTTGCAGCACAGCAATTATTTGATTGGTCGTGAGTTGTTTGAACTGAACCATTGTTACGTATTCCCTTAACGGTCTTAGAGAATCTTTCCAAGGATCGTTTGCTGTTAATATTATAGGATTTATGGAATTTGGTATGATCTTCATTAGCTCTTCAATCCCGCCGGCATCACTCCTAGGGCTCAACCCATCCACTTCATCCATTAGTATTATTATCATTTTCTTAAAGAGGGGTTTCTTCTGAGAAGCGACAGCAACCGTTTTCCTAATGTCTTGAGTCCTTCTATAATCGCTTGCATTAAGCTCTAATAGTTCTAGGTCATATTCAGATGCGATGGATTCAACTAAACTTGTCTTCCCAACGCCAGGGGGGCCGTAGAGAAGTAATGCTTTTTTTGTAGGTCTCTTACCTTCAAGCCATGAGTGTATCCATGTTAATACAGTACTCTTTGCCTCTTCTTGATTTACGACATCATCAACCTTCTTGGGTCTATATTTTATTACCCACGGCATCTTGCTGCCTGCCAAATTACACACCAACCTTCCTGCCAATCATTGAAAGCCAGGCGAGGAAGGCACTAAGCTGTATGTCTTCATCACTCCCCTGCGATATTCTGTAGTGAATTTCTCCTAGATAGTCGGCTATCAAGACTCTTATCTCGTCGCTGATCTTTATGTTAGATCCCATGAGTTCCCTGTGTATTTGCTTTACTACGTCTTCCCCGCTTAAGCCATACTCTATCATAACCTTCCTTAGGATTTCTCTTGCCTCGATAAAGTTCCCTTTTAGTGAGGCCTCTATCATATCTTTAACGTCCTTCGGCCTAGCCATTCCAACTACCCTAAAAACTACTTCTGCACTTACCTTTCCTAGATATGCCGACGCTTGTAGAATATTTATTGCCTTTCTCATGTCACCTTCAGAAACCTCATATATTATATCGAGGGCTTCCTCGTCATATTCTACATTTTCGTTCTCTGCAATAAATTTTAACCTATTTATTATATCTTCCCTCCTTATTGTTGTGAACCTGAAGAATGCGCACCTGCTCTGTATTGGGTCAATGATTTTCGATGGATAGTTGGCCGCAAGTATAAACCTTGTAGATCCGCTATACAGTTCCATGAGCCTCCTCAAAGCTTGCTGGGCATCGCTGGTCATGTTGTCGGCCTCATCTAGTAATACTATTTTAAACTGTATTTCTGGTGGTGTTTTGCTCCTTGCAAACTCCTTGACTTTCTCCCTTATTGTGTCTATTCCTCTCTCATCACTAGCATTAAGCTCGAGCATAAATTGCATGTAAGCATCTCCATACAGATCATGTGCAAGGGCGTGCGCAGCTGTTGTTTTCCCAGTTCCTGGTGGCCCGGCAAAAAGTAGGTGTGGCATGTTCTTTTCTTCAGCAAACCTAGTTAACCTATTTATTATATCCTGTTGGTCTATCATTTCTTTTAGTGACCTAGGCCTGTACTTTTCTGCCCATAAAAGCTCGGCTTCAAAACCCATTCTTTCACCTAAATTATTAATGGATAGAGGAAAATATAAGTAGTGCTGTTAGCTATAATCTTAGAAAATACGTTGCATAGGGGGTTGAGTTCATTGGCGAAGGTTCACGACCTTTCAATGACAATAAGTCCAGGAATGTTTGTGTGGCCGGGCGACCCAACGGTTTTAATAAAAGACATAGCTACCTATGAGAGAGAAGGATACAAGGTTGAGCTCTATAGCTCAACCACGCATACAGGAACTCACATAGATGCACCAGCCCATATGCTTAAGGGCGGCAAGGCTATAGATGAAATTGATCCATCATCTTTTGTCCAGGAAGGGTACGTAATGAGGCTTCCTTCGAGCAAACAAGAAATAAGTGAAGAGCAGATAAAAATGTTTTGGAACGATAATTATGACAACAAGTCAATATTGATTAATACCGGCTGGTGTGATAATATTGGAAAAAGGCAGGGTCTGGATTTTCCTGGCTTGAGTCTAGA
>WAJZ01000135.1 GCA_015523575.1 Candidatus Hestiella acidicharens
CCTTGAAATGAAGAAGAGGGAAGGATTACAAATAGTCTCAACGGCCCCTCAATATGGAAGGATTACAATGCAAGTCAGTAATGGAGAAGATATAGCACCTACCCATTTTGAAGTCAGTAACGATCCAGTAACTAAAGCTGTAGCTGAATTTGTTGGTGGATGTGGAGCCGGAAGGATATACGCGGCTATCCAGCCAAACGGTGATGTTACCCCATGTGTGTTCTTACCAAAAACTGTGGGTAATATTAGGGAGCAAAGCTTTTGGGATATTTGGACAAAAAGTAAGTTATTTAACGATCTGAGAAATAGAGATAATTTAAAGGGGTATTGTAGAACTTGTCCTTTCAGGAACATATGTGGCGGTTGCAGGGCAAGGGCATATGGATACTATGGAGACCCATTAGCATCGGATCCAGGATGTGTTTATAATTTTAAGGACTGGCAAGAGCTTAAGTCTAAGGCTCCACGGATAAGATATGTAGAATCTAAAAGCTAATCCTATAAAAACTACTTTTTTTATATTTCTTTAACAACTTTTTCTCTTATCTGACCCTCTTCATCCTTTCTTAAAAGTGTAACGCCGGGGGCGGGATTCGAACCCGCGTGTCCCTTACGGGACAACAGGTCTCCAGCCTGTCCCCTTGGACCGCTCGGGCACCCCGGCACGTTTTCTTTTGTGAACATAGAGGTTTTAATTCCTATTTGCCTTACGCAGAAACCATCTTGCTAATATAGCCTTTACGCTTTAGTAGGCATGCAATGTCCTTCTTGGCTGTAGGGCGGACGGTTTTATCTTGTGGGAGAGGAATTTTTCCATTTTATCTTTAGCAACTTCACTTATGGCCAACTCGCTTACAATATCTATCACTTTCTCTATATTGTTCCAATAAAGCTCCTTTGCGACCTTCTTGACGGCTTTTATAGTATTTTCATCATACCTAGATAAAATGTCTACTATTTCTGCTGCTTCTTTCTCAAGCTCTTCTTGTGGCACTATCTCATCAACTAGGCCCATGATCTTTGCTTCTTCGGCGGAAAAACGCGTTCCTGTTATTGCTAGGTACTTTGCTTTCCTGAACCCCAAAATATACCCGCCATTGCTTAACAGCGTCGCCGGCATTATTCCTAGGCTTATTTCTGGAAAGCTGAACCACGAGCTTTCAGAAGCCAAAACTACGTCTGCGGCTAGGAGTATTTCTGCACCGTTACCGACAGCTAGTCCATTAACTAAGGCTACTACTGGCTTAGGGCACGATACCAGCTCATCCATTACAGCCTTTATTTTATCAAAGAACTCCTTAACTTCTTCTTTGTTTTTAAGTTTAATTATGTCTTCGATGTCTGCTCCGGTGCTGAAAGACCTGCCACTTCCGGTAATAATTACTGCGGAAGAGTTAGAGTTGCAGCCTTTCTTTATCTCTAGTGCAAGCCTTGTCAATGTTTTCTTATCTAAGGCGTTTAGCTTCTCAGGCCTGTTTATATATATCCAGTAACTTTTTCCCTTGTCTTCTCCAATAATGGTTCTCCTCCTTGACAGCTTCTGCACCCTCTTCTGTATACTACTCAAAGAGAGTTATAAGCATGAATTTACACCGCGTTTATTATTATAGCATTAGCAGAATATTGGTAATTTTATCCGCAGCTTCTTCTATTTTGTTTTCCTCATTAAGGATTATGACTACTGGAGAGGCATAGTGCACAGCGCTTGCAAATGAAGCCTCCCTCGCATAGTTCATCAGCTTCTCTATATCCTTTACGTCGCCGAAGTCGGACCTCATCCTAGTCTTGTCCCTAGTTTGTCTTGAGTAGACGTCATTTGGATTTGCTTCTACCACAGCTATGATGTCTGGCTTCAATTCATCTAGAACATGCTTTGGAAGTCCTGGTAAGTATCCTAAGGGGGTTTTCACTATTGCATGCGTATCCACTACTAGCACGTCTTTTTCCCCAAGCTCTTTTTCCGATTCTTCCACGATCTTTTTGGCTGCCATTTGCTGTAGTTCAAGCTGTTTTCTCATACCTAGGTACCTTATTTCATCCCTGTTATTAACTAATCCCTCCTTTATAGCTGTTTCAAGCATAAAAGAGCCAAAGTTAACTACCTTTACCTTTAGGCCTTTTTCAGTTGATTTCTTTACTGCTAAGGAGAGAACCGTCGTTTTCCCAACACCTGGTATACCGGTAACTATGACTACCTTAAACCTGTTTCTCAGGGAGTCCATTACCTTTCACCTATTATCCTCTTAAGTAGCGGGTAGGCCTCTAAAGCCCTTTCATAGCTTATTATTGAGTAGTATTGGTAGACTATGCCTACTGCTAATAGTATCCCGGCACCAGTACCGAAGGAGCCGAATATCGCCGCGACTACCGCAATTATTCCGACTATTAAGCTGCTTAGGAACGTTAGGGGGTATATATATCTAGCCAATACAGACTCCAATATCTTTGGGCTCCTCCTCATACCTGGTATTTCCATACCACCCGAGATTATTTGGTCTGCCTGGCTGCTTGGATTGAGACCAGCGACCTCTACCCATAGGTATCCAAACAACACTGATAGCACTATCCACGACACGGCGAATATCGCAGTTCTAAGAGGATCGCTCGAAGCACTTAAAATACCGTTGGGGGGAGATAGGTAATATACCAGATCCTTATAGGCTGTGTAGAACATAGAGCTATGGCCTGCGAACCTCTGTATAGGCATCTCGAAGAGTTGCAGGTCTGCTACCAATATAGCCAACAATAGTATCGGTATGTTCGTTACATAAATGAATTGAAGGGGTACCCTGCTCCTTATCCCCCTTAGCCGAGATGATGTTACTGGAATTTCCACACTCATACCATTTAGGTAAACTAGCAGTATTATTATTGCAAACGTTGAGAGCAACCCAGTTACGTCAGGGAACCCGTTAGGCCTAGCGAAAACGAGGGCATTCTTTTCTATTATTATAGCTGGTATTACGCCATAGTCTAGGGCTATGTGCGGAATAAACCCAAACATGTTCCAGACGACGGTCTGCGCAACGCCAGCCAATATGAAGAGGCTTATTGCACTTCCAAGCCCCCACCCCTTCTGCAACGCCTCATCCATTAATATTACTATATATGACGCTATGGTAAGTTGTACTACTACCATTATTCTTACAAACAGCGATGGTGAATATCCAATAGGGAAAAGCTCCCCGCTGAACATTACAACAATGCTCTCTATTATTGCTAGTATAACCGCTAAGCTCTTCATAGCGCCTGTAAACTTTGTCTGGTCATCCGGATTTGATAGGTCTATGTCTATTAGCTTTGCCCCAACTAGCACCTCAAGTATTAACCCAGCTGTCACTATAGGTCCAATGCCGAGCTGCATTAAGGTTCCAGCAGAGCTTGCAAATATTATATTCTGGAGTGAGATTGTGCTCGTTAATGCCCTAGTGGGCACCCCATACAGGGGTATGTTAGCCATTATAAGGTAGACAACTAGGATTATACCAGTCCACGTAAGCCTCTTATATAATGAGAGCTTTTGTTTTGGTTTGCTCATCGTTGGCAAATAGCTAGACCACTTGGCTAACAAATCTAGTACTCCCAAGGCCTGCACCGCATCCATTTATTTCTAATCTAAATCGGAGGATAGGGGAATATTTAAGTTCTTTTATGCTATTTGATTCATAATAAAATTTAATACATGTATTATAGAGATTTATATTTGCGCGGGGGTGCCCGAGCCTGGCCAAAGGGGACGGGCCCAGAACCCGTTGGCGTAGGCCTGCGTGGGTTCAAACCCCACCCCCCGCACCATTATTTTCAATTGATTCTATCCATTCTATTATATCATCCTTTGCTATAGAGAATAGATCTTCGATAACTATGCTATGGCCACAGCTTGCCCCCTTCTCCCAAGCCTTTTTAGACAGCTCTCCTTTAAACATCGTTAGCGAAAATATGCAGTCATAACAACTATTGCATTCGAGAGACACCTTTGCATTTGTCGGCTTGGCTATGCTATCTACTATATACTTTATATCATCCTCTTGCTCCTCCACAAACCTCTTCGCCCTGCGATACATAAAGCAAATGCTTTTGCATCCCCTACGCTTTACTTCTTGCTTGATGCTTTCTGCAATCAGCTCTATCGGAACCTTTAAGCATTTTACTCTATACTTGCTTGAGGCCTCGCATACGCTCCTATTGTGGCCACCCCTAAAAGGGATGAGTGATACTACCTTTTCACCTTTTTTAAAGGAAAGGTTGCTTAGTTCTGAGATAGGAACTAGCTTAATATTGCCAAGCCTTCTTTTGATTTCCTCTTCCATGAGGTGCTTACCTTTCTCATCCTTTGTGTCATGGTAAACTATAACTAGCATTTTACCTCCCATTATATTAAAAGGGAGAAGCCAATTAGGCTTTAAGCTTTTATATCATTTTGTCCAACATATACTTTTATATATAGATAATATATAGATACTCTTATAAAAGCACTAGATACAAGACTCATGGAAGTAGTGCAAGATGGTGCCCGGGATAACTAATGAATATGATATAGAAAACCTGAGGTTGTATTCAATTACGTTTAAAGACTCCTGTTTCTATGATATAAGTAAAGATGATTTGAAGGAAAGGGTTTACAAGGAACTTTATTCTATAGTTAATGGTTTAGCAGTACTCAATACTTGTAACAGGTTCGAGGTTTACTTAGACGTTTATACGGAGAGCATTGCAAGCAATGAACTGCTAAAATTGATGGGGTCTTACCACAGTTCATTTCATAAATACAACGGAATAGAGGTTGTGAGGCACCTCTTCAGGGTATCTTCCGGGCTAGAATCTGCTATACTAGGTGAAAATGAGATCCTCTCTCAAGTAAAGGAGTCTTGGGAAGAGTCGAAGAGCAAAGGCTTGACAAGCAAGTTGATAGACTCCCTTTTTCACTGGTCTATTATAGTCGGAAAGAAGGTAAGGACCCAGACGCACATATCAAGTGGTGTTTTGGGCTATCCCCAAGCTTCTGTGGAAATTGCAAGGCGGGTACTTGGGGGATTGGATGAAAAAAAAGTTATGATAATAGGTGCTGGGAGGGCATCGAAGGCAATCATTGACTACATTTGCTCTAGGTGGAGGCCTAGCGAGGTACACATAGCAAATAGAACAAAGGAGAGGGCTGAAGCCCTAGTAAGGGATGGGTGCAGGTTTAAAGTTACAGGGTTAGGTGAAATATTTGATAAGGGCTACGATGTGGTTTTCATAGCGTTAAAAGGGGGCCCGTTTGATTTTCTCGATGAACTTCCAAGAAAAAATAGGCTCATTATTGATATTTCCACGCCAACAGCCATGAGTAGTGCTAAGCCTACCTTTGCCATAGACGATGTTCATAGTATTGTTGGAGAAAACTACGAAAAGAGGTTGACGCAAGCAAAGTATGCCGAAGCGATAATAACCCATGAGGTGTCTAGGTTTATGGATTACTTGGCAAAGAGGAGGGTTGATGACAGGATCGCAGAGATTATGGGTTACTTAGACGCAGTTATAGAGAGGGAAGTCCTCAGGACGAAGAAAAACGTGGAGAAGGGCGTAGATGTCGAGGAAGCCATTAGGGTCGCGCTGAAAAGCTTTACCAAGAAGTCGATGAAACCAATCTTTGATTTGCTTCATGAAAGCCCTGATAGCGAAATTTATAAGGAGATAGTTGAGCACTATAGAAGAGAGTTCGGTGGTAAGGTTTGAGTGGGTTTCCAAAGATTAGACCGAGGCGGTTGAGATCCTCTGTATATTTAAGGGACTTGGTTGCTGAAACTTCCCTTAATGTTTCAAAGCTTGTCTTACCTGTTTTTGTTTCAGAAGACTTGAAGAGGCCCGTGGAGACGGAGGGCATAGATGGGCATTTAACTTATCCTGTAAACTCGAAGGAATTAATTGACTACATAACTGCCTCAATGGAGTTGGGCGTGAGATCTTTCCTTATATTTGGGATACCTAAAATGAAGGACGAAGAAGGGGTAAGGGCTTATTCGCCTGATGGCCCAGTTCAAGTAGCCATTAGGAACATAAGAAAGGAACTTGGTTGGGATCCCCTTTTGTTTACAGACCTTTGCATCTGCGAATACACGAGTCACGGCCACTGCGGCATTCCAGTAAACACAAAGAAGGGTTACGTAATAGATAACGATAAGACGTTGACCTTCTACCAAAAAATAGCCGTTTCTCAAGCAGAAGCTGGATCCGATTTCATTTCCCCCTCCGGCATGATGGATGGACAGGTTAAATCTATAAGAGAGGCATTAGATGAAGAAGGGTTTAGTGAAGTAGGTATCATGGCCTACTCCGCGAAGTATGCAAGCTACCTCTACGGTCCTTTCAGGCTCGCCGTAGACTCAAAGCCCAAGTTTGGGGATAGGAAAAGCTACCAAATGGATCCGAGAAATGCCATGGAGGCATTAAGGGAAGTAAGGCTTGATGTAGAAGAAGGGGCTGATATAGTAATGGTGAAGCCTGCCCTGTTTTACTTAGATGTTATAAGGCTTGTGAAGGCGAACTTTCCGGAGGTTCCTTTAGCTGCCTATAGCGTGAGCGGCGAGTATGAAATGATAAGGGGTGCAATAGAGAGGGACTTGGTAGATAGGGCAGGGATAATAATGGAGGCAATGACCTCCATCAAGAGGGCTGGCGCAGACATTATAATAACTTACTTTGCGCTCGACGTAGCAAAGATACTTAGATCTGGCGAGGCCCTGTTTTAGAAATGCAAGGTTACCTTCTATTCTATAGTTTTCATTAAAGTAGTTGTTCCTCCCGGTTTTTGGGTTAATGCACCTTTCGTTAAAACATCAGTAAGCCCACACGTGTCAAATAAGGTTATGTAGACTATTCTCTTATTCAAACTCTAATTTTATAAGAGCTTTTAAATTACTCAGAAAAACTTACTAATAAGAAGGGTGGTGATCTCCCCCCTTCGCTTCTATGACGATAAGGTAATCATTAGGGGTCGAAGATATACTATCAATCCATAAGACCGCCCAAGTGGTAACAATTAATACAGCTCCTCAATAGGCCACTAGAACTATTAATCGCTGAAAGAAAAGATAGTGCAAGCTTCTTTAGATTCAAAAATAAAGAGGTAAAACATGAGTAACAGCATCTATGAACCAGGATAATTGTTGTTGTAATTGGTGTTAGGTATTGTCATAGTCACCGTAATGCTTCCATTGCTGCTTTCAGTAGGGCTGCTGGTTTGGGTTATAGAAGCGTTTTGCTGCGAATTATTACTATTATTATGTATCAAATAATAGCTATGCTCTAGGTAGTTGAGTGTTAGGTTTAAGGTATAGTATTTTGTCTTTGAGTTAATGTATATCGGATCGTTAAAGAGCCAGCAGGAACCAGTAGAGATATAATAGATCGACATGTTATAGTATTTGTGATTCGGCAACACTATAGTAAAGGTCCTGTTATGGACATGCGCCGTATACATGTTTTTCCCGTTATAAAAATTTATTTGAGAAGGGTTATTGCCACATATATATACATATCCTTTAATGTAGACTTCCTTTGGGCTTCCTCTATGATACGTTACACCATAATAAGTTATTGATGAAGCTATTAGTATTGCTATAATAGCTATGATTACTTTATATTTGCCCTTCATCCTTATCGCCTAGGTGAGGCAAAAGTTAGAGCAACAAATAGAGCAATCGCTATCTTTTGTGCATAGGCAAACTCCAATCTTTCCAGCAGTAACGCTACAAGTGATTTTTTCAAATGTTTCTTTGCCGAATGCTTCTGGGCGGATTGACACATTGCTACACAGACCCCATTATCGCAATAGCAACAATACCTGCCACTTCCACACCTACAGGGTAATGATATATGCTCTGGGTTATCAATAGTTATAATTTCCTTTTTTTGCATCTCCTTCATTAACTACCTCCCTTTTGTTAGATTTAGCTATTTTATCCCTTAACGCTTCAGTAACTTCTGTAATTTGGGTTTTGTTGCATTTCTCTTCTCTTTTTTATTTTCTCGGGAAAGCTTATATCGCTTTTGATAGTCTTAGAATTGGATTCCAGAGGTTTAATGA
>WAJZ01000136.1 GCA_015523575.1 Candidatus Hestiella acidicharens
CGCCTTGATTTTTACCTTTCCCATAGATGTCGAGACAACAGTTTTTATAACCTCGGCCTCTATTTTAGCTTCTTCGTTACTAGCATTACCAATTAGGATAAATGACCTCGTATACCCATTACTGGAAATTGAGAAGACTCCATATTTCTTTCCTCCTGCCCTAGATCTCTCTTTTATTAATTGAGGTATAAGTTTTCTAAATTTTTCTTTTTCTTCACCGTTTTCAGGAACTTCTATTTCAAAGCCTTCGCATGCTTTTGCTTCGTTTGGTTTCCTCTTAAAGATGTCCCTTGCCAATATTAAGAGGGCTATGAATAATGCTGTAATTGGGATGAAGCTCATAAGGGAACCCAAGACTTTCTGGGCGTTTGGATCGGCTTCATATAAAATGATAATAGCTCCTATCACCCCAATTACTGGTCTAAAGCGCCTTGGCACCTTATCAATCAGCATTTTTCCTCCAAGGATAAGTTACTTTTAAAGCTAGGGAGGGCAAAGAGGATATGCAAGCAATAAAAACGCTACTATGCTTATTAGCCTCCCTCTTTGTATAGAATAAATTGGTGAAAGAATGAATAAAAAAATAGCCAGCCTTGGATCTATTATGATAATTGTTTTGATGCTAGGAACCTTCCTGGCTCCAATGGGAAACATAGCCTATGCGTCGAGCAATCAAAGCAACAAGGCTGGAGTAGAAGTTGAGATACTACTTAACATAACTAAAAGGGCCATAAGCTTTTCGGAAAAGGTGGGAATTAACGTAACCCAAGCAAAGGTACATTACAACAAGGCCCTTAAGCTCTACAGGGAGGGGAACTACACTGGTGCGATAGCAGAGCTAAAAATTGCTATGAAAAGCCTAGCAGAACAATTTAAGATGAGGCACATCAGCATGAAAAAGGCTAATGTCACAGCCGTGATAAAGGCACAACTTATTAAGATAGAGGTGTTCGTAAACAACAGCAAAGTGCTAAGCCATGCAGAAAAAAAGATGATACTATCAAAGATATGCTCCGCCCTCAGCAACGTAAGCAAAGGTAACATTACAGTCGCTCGCAAAATATTGTCTTCCATTAGAAATGAACTAAAAGGCGCTTGCTTAAACGCTAGCTACATAGCAAAGCAAAGGGTTAAAATTGTTATAAGGAATGAAATCAAAAAGTTTGCCCGGAAAATAAATCAAATCGTTAAAAGCAAGCTGGGTAACATTACCTCTGAATACAAGGTCAGTAACTTGTCAGTGATGCCCATAATAAGAATAATAATGAAGGAGCTATACGAAAATAAGACAAACACAAGCATACCAAAGCTTTTCCACATGCTAATCGCAATAAGAATCCTTAAATGCGTAGTAGAAACCAACAACATTTCCTCGGTAGTGAATCAAAGCTATAGGATTCGTTTTATATGGCCGTTTATAATGAAGGTTAACATGGCAAACGAATCCCTCCTAAGGATCAAAAGCCTAGCAACTAACAATAAAACGAAGGAGGCAATATCGCTTATGGAAGCTTCCCTTAACCTAACAAAATACTCAATAAAAGAGTACATACTAGGCAATGATAAAATTGCATTAAAGCTAGTAAACGAATCGCTACAAGATGCTTCTAAAGCAGATAAGATACTAAGCAATGAATCCCTCCGCGGCGTTGGGGTTTTAATAGGTATAGATAAGGCGATAATTAATTTCGACAAAGCCCTCTATAGTCTAATCAACAACACAATAATCGTAGGCAAAGAGGTTTACGTTTTAGGTTTTGTGCTATGGAACCTTACAAACAACAGCTACCTTGTTATTGGTCATATAGTCCCATACAAAAACCAATCTGCTCGGATGAGGATGCGGGGCATGCATCCTATGTTCTTCATGTGGCAGTTGATTATTGTAAACACTACTAAGAATACCACAATAAAGGGTTCCATCAACGTGGGATCGCTTATAAAGATGAAGGGAGTAGTTACTGGGAAGGAGGGTATTGCATATGAAATAAACGCAAGCTTTATAGAGGTATTGCCAGGAAACGCTACTATGTTTTTAAGGGTGAAGTCCAGTTGAAGAAAAAAGTTATTTTGTTGCTAGCAATGCTATCGATAGCCCTCTTTATACTGCCAATAGGTCATGCCCTCCAAGTCGGAAATTTAAAGGTAGACCAATATGGTAATATAGCTGGTTATTTTATAATAAATGTAACAAATGCGCCAGAAGAGATAACCATAAAGATTCCTGGAAGCTTAATAGCCTATGAAGCTGTAAGCAATAACAATACTTTACCAGCAAACTACTCAGACGGTGTGTTGAAGGTCTTAGCTACCAGCAATGCTATTGTTAATATTTCATTCATCTCTGCTAATGCCACGAAGATACAAGGAGGCATTATTGTATTATACCTAGATGTACCTTCTCTAACAGAGATAGAGTTACCACCTAACTCAGTTTTGATATATACAAATTCATCTATATCCTCAATCAAAAATGGCACCACAATACTTGTAAACCCAGGAGACTTCGTCTTAGAATATGCGCTGAGCACGACTACCTCAAGTAAAAGTAGCACTACCACAACGAGTAGTGCCCCTACGACGAGCACAACAACAAGTAGTTCTACAACAAAACCTTTGACAAGCAGTACAATAACCACGAGCAGTACTACAACAAAACCTGTATCTACAACCACAAAGACAGCAGCTACCACCTTTACAACAACAAGTAGTTCTACAACAAAACCTTTGACAAGCAGTACAATAACCACGAGCAAAAGTAAGACTGTCACGACAAGTACTACTACATCTAGCACTACCACAACGAGTAGTGCCCCTACGACGAGCACAACAACAAGTAGTTCTACAACAAAACCTTTGACAAACAGTACAAAGCCCCTAAAAGTTAACTATGGAATATACATAATTGTTGCTATCATAATTATTGTGATAGTTGTTGCAGTATCACTATTGGCGAGAAGGAGATAGTATTTCTCTAAAACATTTATTTTTAACCCCTACATACTTATTTTAAAGTAGTTCTTGATTAAAACGCTTGCCTCTTCAAGCCTTATTAAATTACCTCCACGCTCGGGGGCAATTGGAATTAGTAGCGTTACTAACCCTAGCAGCTTTGAAGTCCTTGTATATAGCAGCTTTTGCTTGCCAATTGTTATATTTTTGTCCATAAACCGTTTAAACATTTTGTTATGACCTCTACCATGTAAGAAAAGATAAAGATTCTATGCGACTAATAAAAACGGTGATCCTAAGTTGAGTGTCCCAAAGGTAAGTAGGGAAGAGCTTTTAAGTAGGGTTGAAGCCCTAGCTAATAAAGCCAATAACCTTGGCTATGACGCAATATATCTAACGAAGCCAACAAATATATTCTATCTAACTAATGTATCCATAATCCCTACGGAAAGACCTTTTTCCGTAATTATAGGTCCTGACCGTAACCTAGTAGCATTTTCCCCATATGTTGAGAAAGATCACCTAGAATATAGGAACTCATTAGCTGGTAACGTCATTTCACAGGTCTACTATTATTTTGACTACCCAGGCGAAAAGCACCCAATGAACATTATAAAAGAGTTGATTAAGAAGGAAATAAAACCAAAAGCTATGCTCATGGACAACCTCCTAGGAGCAAACCCTATTTGGGGATATAGTGGTCCCAACCTTTCAGAACTCCTAAGCAAGGAAGGTATACCTACAGGAGATGTAGAAGGGCTAATAGATGAGATGAGGCTCTTTAAGTCCAGCGAAGAGATAGAGTTAATTAAGGAAAGTGCGTATTGGGCATCAAAAGCAATAGAAAACTCAATACCACTCTTAGAAGAAAATAGGTGGGATTGGGAGATAGCCTTTGAAGCTAGCAGAAAAACCATCTATGAGATGAATGGAAAATACAAGCCTTACATGCCACTAAGAGGATCGATAGAGCCAATCGTTGGCTTTAGAGGACAAGTTGGTGAGTTCTCTTCATATCCACACGCACTAGTAAGCGAGAGGCCTTTAAGGAAAGGTGATGTTTTGGGTATAGGATCGGGACCCGAAATAGGAGGCTATTTTGCTGAGCTTGAGAGAACGCTTATATTTGGTAAAAATGAAAAAGCTGCTACATATTTTAATAAAATGCTTAAATTAAGGGAGGAAGCGTTTAACCTGCTAGCCCCGGGAAGGAAGGTCTCTGAAATTGATGGTGCTGTTAGGAAGAAAGCTAAAGAAATAGGTGTTGATGCATTTCTGAAGCACCATACGGGCCATGGAATAGGGTTAGAAGGTCATGAACCCCCCCTCCTCGACGTTGGGTATGATTTTGAGCTGAAGCCTGGCATAGTCATAACAATAGAGCCTGGCATATACAACAAATATGGGGGATTTAGGCACAGCGACACAGTCCTGATTACAAAAAGTGGCTTTGAGATGCTAACAAAGTATCCCGACCATCAATAATATAAAGTGATTGTTTGCTAGCAAATAATGCAATTCACAGTTTTTTATGGATAATAACAAAATGTTTTTTCATATATAGTTAAGGAAGCTTACAGTGCTTCCTTTTAAAGCGCTTTCCCTTTCATGGTACTTTTAGTTGGTTTTCAATACCTTTTTGAGAGGGATTAGCCCTCGACGCGGTATCATCAGCTTCACCCGCACCTCATGGGACTCAGTCGAGGGCAACACCTAGCCCTCCCATCTGAGGATAGATACCTCAACCCAATAATGTGCCCAATATGTGGTTATGTAGATAAGAAGAGCAGAATCAATAAAGAGATGTTTAAGTGTGGAAGATGTGGCTTCACCTTTAATGCACAGTATGCTGCATGTCTTAATCTCTTCTCCTGCTCCGATGAGAGTAAGGTTACCGTTAGGGGGCTTGAGGTCATATTTGATTTCCCGTAAGGCAAGTCAAGCAATACCTATTAATGTAGCCCTTAATAAACCACTAACAAAGACGAGGTTTATGGGGGCTGTGCATGGTTACCAAAGTTACTAGGATAATGAAAATACCATATAGAGGTAACCACCCCTTAATGTAGGTGAAGCCGAATCTCGCTAATCTATCCTTATGTGCTACAATACTACACCTGTTTGTTTCTTCCTAGCCATTTCCATAAGCTTAGTCCTTCCCTATCTTCCTTAAGGTCGCTAGCAACTCCTTTAACAACTATATATTTAACTTGTGAAAAATGCTTCTTAACGTAGTCCTCTAGTGAAGTTATTAGTCTCTCTAGGTCATCCTTCTGCGCATTACCACTAACCCTAGCATAGATAGCAATCCCCTTCAAACCAGCATTAGCCTTTAATTAGCCTCTCAAACCCTGGCTCCGGAATATACCACCTACCATGAATGTCAATAGCTCTAATCTTCTCTTCTTAACCCACTTAATGACACCAACTAATATTCATCAGCCTAGCGAATTCACTAAGCTTATACAGCTTCTCATACAACGCTAAGTATTTGCTGGTGTTTTAAAGATTTTTAGATGTATCATTTAAGCTGAAACAGCCTATTGCACATTACAAAATGCTATATAAAGGACCCTGCCCTGTTCACAGTGCCTTTATGCCTTTGGTTTGCTAAACAGGTGGCTTAGGTTTTTATTTATGCATTTGTGATGGAACTCTGGAGCAGGCATGGGGGGAGTAGCAAAAGAAGTAGTAGCGTTGGTATCGATATTAATGCTAGTAGTTGGAATCATACTTGGTATAACATCTTCCCCCATGGTTGTAGGCTTAACCGTTACGATAGGTTTCATTTTTTATATATTGCTCTGGATTTTTTACCCCCCTTTTAGGTACCCGTTTCTTTTTCTTATGATAGGTGGTGATATTGCCTCCATTGTATTCATCCTCTTCCGCCCACTCGTGTTGCCATTTTTAATAATAGAGAGTGGGAATGGTCACAGCTCTATAATTATTGACTTCGTTCAAATAATATCTGTTGTTGAGCTTGCATATTACCTATACAAGAGAAAGAAAAGGTGATTAGATGGATAAAAGACAAGCCTATTCTATCTACTTTTCAAGGACGATATATGCTGTTCAGTGGTTCATACTAGCACCAGCCACAATGGCGATAGCTTCTGAAGAGCATGTTAGTAAAGGACTCATAGGCTTTCTACCGTTTGCCTTTATTATAGGCGCCGCAACAACCCAGATCCCTGCGGCCCTGCTTTCCTCAAAGATAGGTGCCAAGAAGACCTTCCTCATAGGATTGTTGCTCCTTTCCATACCTGACATTATTGTTGCATACACCAGGAGCTTTCCCGAGGCCTTACTCTTGAGGGTAGTGGCCGGTTTGGGTGCTGGCCTCTATTTCTCCCCTTCTGCAAGCGTTTTGGTCAACTTGGATAGGGATAGGTCTGTTACCTTGTTAGGCTTCTATAATGCAGCATTTAGCCTCGGAGGCCTCTTAGGCCTCTCTTGGGGTTTCTTAGATTCTATCCTCGGCTGGAGACTCGCAACGACTCTGGGTGGCATAATAGGCATAGTGGCTGCCATAGAAAACCTGTTTAGCGTTGGTGAACTGAAGCAGAAGTTTATTAAAAAGGTGAGCTTCAACAAGAAGCTCTTCCTGCTTGGCGTCGCCACATCTGGTATCTGGGGAGGAAGCTATGTTGTTGGAGAACTTATGCCATCTTACGCTTCTCTAGTGTTTAAGGTCAACTCATACGAAGTAAGCCCATTAATTTCCTTGTACTTCTTGGGAAACATAGTGGGGGGTATGTTTGCATATGTTTTCGAGGGGAAGGATAAGGTCAAGAGCACCTTCCTGCTATCCTTCTTAACATCAATAACCTACCCACTCTTTAGCCTTTTTAACGTCTACTTTATGGCATTTGTTTCATTTCTTAACGGCCTTTTTATAGACGCTCTCTTCAGCGTCTACTATTCCATAGCGGTTGGTCTTTCTAATAAAAGTGGTGAGTCCTTTTCACTCTCTTTAATAAACTTGATAAATATGCTTATAGGTGTCTGGCTTTCGCCGATCTTTTCTTTAAGCCTTAGCATAAATATAGAGCTACCTTTATATATATTACTAGCAACGACTATTATACCAGTGGTGCTAATAAAAAAGGTATAAAACTTATGGTAGTGGAACAAGATGGGGGAAAGGGTAGCAATAATAGCAGACTGGGACGCAGATGGTGTGGTCGCTGCCGCTTCGATAGTATATTCACAAGAAAAACTTGGAGTGTTCCCTTTAAAGGGAAAGCACAAGGTAGAGCTCATACCCTCAGGGCCTAGGGAAATAGGGGAGAGGATAAAGGAAAAGATGAAGGGTGGTTGTTGGGACATAATAGTTATCCTTGACATACCTTTCTCTAATGAAGTAAAAAATGCCTTAGACTACTTAAATTCAAGCAATTGTAAGACAAAGATCTACTATTTTGACCACCACCCTATAAGCCTTGAAAATATGTCTACTATAGAGTCGAGGTATAACGCCCTAGCAATTTTAGGAAGGAGTCCGACGTCGATACTGGTTAAAAGGCTTTTAGA
>WAJZ01000137.1 GCA_015523575.1 Candidatus Hestiella acidicharens
AAGGAGAAGGTCTATGGTGAAGCGGGCCATTTGGTTATGAAATCAGCTTCTTTAAAGATGGACACCAAATTAAAGGGAGGTATATTATCTTCACTAAAAAGGGAGTTGACTGGTGCCTCTTTTTTCGTAATTGAACTCGAAGGTCCGGGAAGCGCTGTTTTTTCTGGCATATTTCCTGGAAAGATAATTAAGGTGCCAGTAGACAACAAAGGCCTGCTTGCACAGGCCCACTCATTCCTTATGGCCGAAGATAGTGTAAAATATGATGCAAAGCTCGCCAGGTTTTCGGTAGGCTTTTTAGGTGGTCAAGGAATTCTATTCGCCAGGTTTTCGGGTGGCGGAAACGTTTTCTTGCATTCTCATGGCAACCTCATACCAAAGGATCTATCTAATGGAGAAACCATAGAGGTGGAAAGTTCACATTTAATGGCGTTTGAAGATGGTATGGAGTACTCAATAACAAGGGTTGGTGGAATTAGATCGATGCTTTTCTCTGGTGAAGGACTATTCTTCGTGAAAATAAAGGGACCTGGGAAAGTCTACCTCCACACGTTAACGGCAACGCAGTTAGCGAATGCAATTGGTTCATATTTAAAAGGTTAAGCACTTTTTCATGATGCAATTTCCTTTAAGGCTTTCTTAAGCTCCCTATAGCCCTCTTCGAAGTTTTCAGAAGAGTAGCAAACCCTTATGTATGGTCCAGTAACGCCGAAATAATAGGCAGGAACCACTAAGATTGATTTCTGTAATAGTTTCTTTGCAAGTTCCTCTGAATCAATCTCTGTGTACTTTGAGTAGTTCATAAATGAAGTGGTGCCTAAAATCGGTGTTTTTCCCTTATAAAACTCGAGGTTCTCCTTTTCGTTTACAAGCACATCAAAATTCCTCTTCTGTATCTCCCTTACTGTTTTTTTGATGTGTTCGCTGTCTTTCAGCACCTTATAAGCTATAAAAATATTATACCTAGAAACCTTGTTTGCTATTATCCCCCTTAAAAGGTCTATCCTTTCAGCATCTTCGCGGCTTGGGGCAATTATGTAGCCTACCTTAAGCTCATCACCTCCGTATAATTTGGATAGAGAATTGATCCTGTAAGTACCTTCTGGATACGAAGATTTGTCTAGGTCCCTATAGAATTCCATAAATGTTTCATCAACGATATATGCTTTGAACCCTGGTTTCAACTCCATTAGTTGGCCAGTAGGGTTGTTAGGATTGCTCAGCATATATATTTCGCCATCCCCTATTTCCATCTCTAGCGCTGCTGGTACCTTTCTTATGAGTTCATATTCTGGTAATGGAAACTCCGCCTTTCTGAATCCTTTGGAGCGCAGGTAGTATGCTGTGAGAAAAAAGGCTTCTGTTGCCCCATGGGTTATCACAACGTTTTCCGCCTTATCTCCATTTATTTCTGCTATTTCTTTCTTTAGCTCTTCCTCGCCTACAAGCCTCACATTTCTAAAATACTCCGATAGGTCGATTATATCTGACATCCCACTATTCGATAAATTATATTTTACCCCCTCATGTTCTTGCAAATACTTACCTATTTCAAACTGAATCATGTGCACCTCAGGTAATATTTCACTTTTAGTTTATTTAACCTTTTCTTATCATAAAATCTTTTATAGTCTACTATACCACTTAGAAGTGGTGGTAAATTGAATAAGGATGCGTTGGCTTTTTTTGCCTATAAGGGCCCTGTGGGTGGACAATAATGGATATTAAAGGAGGTGGCTGGAGGAGCTTTAGTTTAGATGAGATAGAGTTCATTTCTGAAAAGGCAAAGAAAACGCTCAAAGAAATGAGCAAATATGATGAGCATATACACCTTGAATCCTCTTTAAGCTCACTCAAAGCAATATCGACAATTATATTAGGCTATTGGAGGGATTCCGATAATCCAATTGATAGGGATTGGTTTATATTGAGCAAGGGTCACGCGGCTCCAGCTCTATATGCTGTGCTTGCAGAGGTAGGTCTGCTAGATAAGAAAGAACTATTTAACATAAATAAAGTAGGGTCTCCTATACAGAATCACCCAGACCTCTCGATTCCTTTTGTAGGAATGACATCTGGTAGTCTTGCCCAAGGGCTCAGCTTTTCTTTAGGTATATCTGCATGGATAAAAGTGAAAAATGGAAAAGGTAGGGTCTTTACTCTCATGGGTGATGGTGAGCAAGATGAAGGCCAAGTATGGGAAGCAATAACCCACGCTCCTGTAATGAGGCTTGGTAATCTAACGGTAATAGTAGACCTTAACAGGAGGCAATTAGACGGTAGCGTGCATGAAATAAAGCCCAAAGATTACATGCCGCTTGTTTGGAAGGCAGTAGGATGGAACGTTATATTTTGTGATGGGCATAACGTAAGGAGCATAGCGCATGCCTTAGAGAACGCACTTGCTTCAAGCCTGCCATCAGTTGTATTTGCAGAGACGAGCCATGTTGATGGAGGGTGTTAGCTTTGATAGACTTATCTTCACAGAGGGAAGTATTGGCAGCTATACTGGAAGAATTGGGAGAAAGGCTTGAAGACTTAGCTGTAATAACAGCCGATGTGGGCAAATCAACTAGGGTCTATCGTTTCGGTAAGAAGTTCCCTGAAAGGTATTTTAATGTAGGCGTTTCTGAACAACACATGATATCGTTCGCGGCCGGTCTATCCATGGCTGGGGCAAGGCCAATAGTTGTTGGATTTTCAGTCTTTTTAATGAGGGCTTGGGAACAAATAAGAAATTCTTTAGATATAATGAACTTAAATGTGAAGATAGTAGGTACACATTCTGGATTTAGTGACTTTGCAGATGGTTCTACTCACCAGTCGCTAGAGGATATATCACTTATGAGATCCTTACCTAACATGAAGGTAGTTGTACCTGCTGATTCTATAGACATACAGAGGAGCCTACCGCAGATCGTCGAAAGCGTCCATGGGCCCTTATATTACAGAATAGGCAGGGATGAATCCCAGGTCATAACATCAGGTTGCACCTATAAATTTAGCCTAGGCAGGGGCTACGTATTAAGGGACGGTTACGATATAGCAGTAGTAGGTGCAGGTCCTATACTTTCTGAGGCAATAAAAGCTTCCGATGAACTAAAAAAGGAAGGGGTTAGCGTTGCTGTAATTAACTTACTGAGCATAAAGCCGATTGATGAGGAGTTGTTGGAAAAATATGCGAGAAAAACCGGACGCATAGTTGCCCTTGAAGAGCATTCAATATATGGGGGAGTAGGTAGTGCCATAGCTGAGGTTCTAGCAAGGAAGTATCCGGTAAAAATAAAATTTGTAGGAACGAGCACCTATGGAAGGTCTGCAAAAAGTACAAAAGAATTATGGAGCCACTTTGGGTTAAATTCGGCTAGCGTTGTTGCAGGATGTAAGGACTTGCTGAAATCATCTAAGTAGAGGAGGTAGCTATGATATTTATACTAAAGGATGGAAGTGGTTTTTCTTCATTAAAAGAAAAGATAGGGCTAAGCTCAGCTTCCTATAGGCTTGTAAACATTTATGGAAAAAAGGTTGTCGTTGCTTGGCCTGATGAAAACCTAAAGGGCATTGAGGATGAAGCAGTGGAGGTAAAGGTTATACCTCATGCAAAGTACCAGTTATCATCAAAAGCCTTCAGGGAGAAAACAACAGTAAAAGTAGATCAAGTAGACATTGGTGGGAATAGTATAGTAGTTGCTGCCGGTCCTTGCTCTGTTGAGGGAGAGGATCAAGCAATTGAAATAGCAAAGGCTGTTAAGAGGTCAGGTGCTTCTTTGTTCAGGGGTGGGGTTTTCAAACCGAGGACAAGTCCCTATTCTTTTCAGGGAATGGGCTACGAAGGCCTAAAGATACTTAGGAAGGTTAAGGAGGAAACAGGGTTACCTGTGGTGTCAGAACTTATGGATATAAGAGAAATTTCTTCTTTTAGCAAGCATGTAGATATGCTTCAAATAGGTGCTAGGAACTCCCAAAACTATCCACTGTTAAAGGAGTTAGGGAAGATAAAGAAGCCTGTCCTTTTGAAGAGGGGTTTTGGAAACACTGTTGAGGAATGGATCTTCTCATCAGAATACATATTGCTGGAAGGTAATGGAGATGTTGTTTTATGTGAGAGGGGAATAAGAACATTTGAACGTAGTACTAGGTTTACTTTGGACGTCGGTGGTATTGTTGTAGCAAAGACATTAACGCACTTGCCTTTATGTGCAGACCCAAGCCATCCGGCAGGAAAAAGAGATTACGTAGAACCTTTGGCACTTGCCTCCATAGCTGCGGGGGCTGACATGCTTCTCATCGAGGTACACAACGATCCTGAAAAGGCATTGAGCTGTCTCTTATACACATCTGACGC
>WAJZ01000138.1 GCA_015523575.1 Candidatus Hestiella acidicharens
CTGGCTTCTCCGAGATTATCGCCAGCCCTACTTCGCTTTGGTAAAGTTCCCATGGTTTGTTTACATTAACCCTCAGCAACGCAGAAACTAACTCCTCCCTAAACCTTATTATATTTCCCAGAGGCTCCTTCTTTATCGACCACATCACAGGATTGTTTCTATACCTAGCCTCGTCCCCTCTTAGCCTTGGTGGCACCATATAGTGAAACAAAACCTTTGGATATCCATACTCGCCAACAAGCCCACTTGGTGGAGTTGCACCTTCTGCTACTTTATTTGAGATGCTTAATGCTGCGTTTAGCCTAAACCTAAACCCTTCTAAAATTGGACACTTTGGAAGACCACATAACCTCTTGTATCCTTTACACCTTGAACAAAGTTCTGGCGGAATGCTAGGCATCCCTATTCACTTACAGCAAAGAGTGAATCCTACTATTCCTAGGATGAAGCCTTATAGTTTCTAAGTTTTCAGGAAAAATGACTTCGGGCTGACTCTCGAAGCCAAGCCTATCCCATTTTTGCTTTATGTAGATAGCAAATGATAAGGTCTGGCTCGGTTCACCATGATTTAGAATTATAGACCTAGGCTTTGGATGCAGGCTTCTAAGGAATGACATCAATTCACTCCTGTTAGCATGACCCGAAAAGCCTTCAATTCTTTGAACCTCAAGGTTTACCTTGATAGTTTTTAGCTGTCCATCATCTATCATCTGTATTTCTCTCTCCCCATCAACTATCCTCCTCCCAAGCGTCCCAGACGCCTGGTAACTCACAAAAGCAATCGCATTGTTCTGATCTTCGGCAAGGTTTTTAAAATATTCTAATATAGGACCACCAACCATCATACCGCTTGTTGATATTATAACCGCTGGACCTTCGCCAAATATGGCCTCATCCCTCTTTGCCTGGTCATTAACGAAGACCATATTTCTCCCTATAAATGGGTTTTTGTCCTCATGTAATATTTCATCCCTTATGGGTTTTGCCAAGAGCTCAGGATATGAAGTATATATTGCTGTTACCTCATATATCAAACCGTCGATATAGATTGGCATCTCTGGAACCCTTTTGCTTTCAAATGCCTTGTTTATTAAAACCATCATATCTTGAGCTCTGCCTACTGCCATCACTGGTATTAATATCTTGCCCTTCCTATCATAAACCTTTTTTATTAGACTAAAAAGCTGGGCCTCCGCTTCTTCCCTTGTTGGAGTATCTGTAGCCCCATAAGTGGTTTCCATAATTAATGATTCAACCCTATGAAACTCCGTTGATGCTGGAGGCTGTAACCTTGTAGTGTTTGATTCTTCCCTTGGCTTGTAGTACTTTATATCTCCTGTATAAAGGAGATTAAACAAGCCTTGACCTACATGGATGTGGGTTAATGCAGAACCCAGTATATGTCCTGCATCTGAAAAGGTGAGCTTTGCATCTGGCGAGAGGTCGGTTACTACGTTATAGTTAACAGTAATAGTTCTGGTAAGCATAGTATTTATGTCCTTCATAGTAAACGGTGGATCCCTTCCTTCTTTTATAAATAAGTCTATGAAATCTTTTAACATAAGCACAGCTATGTCCCTAGTAGGTGGTGTCATATATGCAGGGCCCCGGTATCCGTATTTATACAGCAATGGTAGCAATCCTATGTGGTCCATGTGGGCATGAGATATGACGATTGCATCCAGTTCTTCTACCCTGAACTCCGGCGCATCATAGAAGGGATAGGCATCTGCACCATAGCCATTCTGCGCAAAACCAGCATCCAGCAGTATCTTGCTCTCACCAGTATCTAGCAATATTGATGATCTTCCAACTTCCCCAAAGCTCCCCAAACCTGTGATCCTTATTTTTCTAGGCCCTACTATCATATCCCTGTATACCCTTTCACCTATTTCCCTTAAGGCTTTCTTCCTTTCAGAAGAAGCCCTTATGTAAAGGTCTAGAACCGATGCCAAGGTCTTGCTTATCAAGGGAGGTTTCCTTGTCACCTCTAGCCTCCAGCCAGTTGAAGCCAGTACTTGGTTTCTAAAGGTTCTTCCTCTTCCCAAGAGTTTTCCAGGCCTTGTTGCAAATACTCTTACTTCACCCAATACCTCGTCAAATTGTATATCGCTTGGTGATATACCAGCGTCCTCTGGGGCATTTTTTATTATATATTGTATGGTAGCCTCTCTTGGTTTTCTTGACTTAGGATCGGTTCTTATTACCATCCTCTTCCTGATTTGCTTGGCTAGGTCCTTTATTTTCTCTTCCCCCTCAAGAATCCATTGAGGATTTTTTACATATATTGCTATTTCAGGACCTTCAAACTCTATACTCGAAATTCCTGCATCCTTTACGTTTTTCAATATCTCCGTTACTATCATAGATCTTAGCCTTTGCCCAACTATCAGCCTTGATTGGCTCGACTCTTCCAAACCAAATCACCTTTTTTAACTTATTAAAAGTAATAAAAGCAGGCTTTACTACTATCATAGGAGTTGTCTGAGGGGTATAAACCTTTCTATTATATTGTTTTGAGTGATAGCTATTACGTCAACGCCATCCCCTGTAGCAGAATCCCTTAATATTGCTACTTTTACTGCCTTTGCTGCCAAGTCCATTGCCTTCTCTATCTCCATATCTTGCACATACTCCCTTTCTAAGACTCCCAAGGCTACCGGAGATCCTGAGCCTGTTGACGTCATCCTCTCTTCTGTAATGCTACCAAAATAGTCTAGGCTGTAGAGCCTTGGCCTAGAATCATACCCGCCAACTATTAACTGTACAAGGTAGGGATAATACTTCGTAGAAAACAAAACGTTTGCAAGAAGGGTTGCCATACTTTTCACTGTCATCCTCTTGTTGTTTGATATCTCATAATACCTTGCTTCCTCCCTTATACTGTCTGCTAACATTTGAGCATCTGCGACAAGACCGGCGATAGTCATTGCAGCATAGTCTGTTATTCTAACTATTTTCTTGACGGACCTACTGGCTATAAGGGTCCCAGCAGTGGCTCTTTTATCAGCTGCTAACACTACTGCATTACTTGTTATAAAGCCTACTGTTGTTGTCCCATGGAATGCCTTTAATGGTGCTTCTCTATCAAAATGCATCAATCTATTTCCACCAAGATACCTGTATGGTATAGGACTTTAATATTTATGCCTTAGCTAAAATATATCTTATCATTGGCATTAAAAATAACATAATTATGCATCTATATATAATAAAAAAAAAGCCAATTGGCCAAATCCAATAGGGAGTGAGCGATCATTAGGGCAATACTATAGGATAAGGAAGCACCTCTACGAAATAACCATGGTATTTCTTGCAAGCGATTCTGCAGCTTTCTCACTTAACCCAGAATCTCCCAAGATTGTATACCTTTCTGGCCTGATAGTAACAGCTTTCGTTAATGCATCTAGAACTTCCTGGTCGCTGACGCCAAGCTCTTTTGAGTTTGTAGGTGCCCCAACCTGCTTTAGCAACTCCCTGATCTTCTTCCAATTCTTTCCGTATAAATATGACATCATTATTGTACCAACGCCAACTGCCTCTCCGTGCAGGGGAGGGTTTTTGCTTACCATTTCTAATGCATGGGCAAAGAGGTGTTCAGATCCACTTGCAGGCCTCGTGCTACCAGCTATGCACATTGCAACCCCACTGCTTACCAAGGCCTCCGATAATATCCTAATCCCTTCCTTGCTTCCTAACCCTATCTCTTTTGCATATAGGCTAACGTGTTTTGCACTCATCAGCGCTAAACTTGCTGCATACTCCCCATAATATTCGCCCTTTAGCTTGTGAGCAAGCCTCCAGTCTAATGTAGAGGTATACTTTCCTATAAGGTCTCCAAAACCTGCAGCGTTGTGCCTCTTTGGCGCTGTAGCTATAACACCTATATCTATTAATATTAGCTTTGGAGGCTTGGCAGGCCTTGAATGAAACCTGTCAAAGCCTCTTAGCGTGACAAAGGGGCTGGTAATCCCATCATGGCTTGCAACCGTAGGAACGCTGATAAACTCCTTATTTAGGGAGATCGCTACATACTTCGCTATGTCTATACTCCTCCCACCACCCAAACCCAAGAGTATATCTATCTTCTCCTTAGAAACTTCCTCAGACATCCTACTTGCATTATCAACAGTTGGGCTTCCAGCAATCATATATGAGACATTATATCCAGAATCCTCTAAGCTTTCTTTTGTTTTTTTGTAATATTTGGAGTAAACGTTAGGACCAGTTAATATCAGCACAGACTTACCTTTGGGAAACATATTTGAGACTTGAGAACCTATACTCTCTAGCACGCTGTCCCCTATTATTATCCTTTGGGGGAGGTCTATCGAATGCCAACCTACCATGTATGATACCCAAAAAAGAAATAAAGTAACGAAAGAAAATAAAACTAGATTATATTTCTAGCCTTCATTCACTTCCTTCCTTGCCAGACTCTTCCTCAGGTTTCTTGCCACCTGGACCTTTTCCTTCCGTCTTGCTCTTCTTAGCTGCTATCATATCATCTATTCTCAATATTAATCCGGCGGCATCTGCACCAGCCTTTAGTGCGTTCAGCTTAATCCTCATGGGCTCTATAACTCCTTTAGCCCACATATCAACAACTTCTCCTGTCTCTATTTCGATTCCATACCATTTCTTTGAAGAGTCTGAATGGGCACTCCTCAACTTCATCAGCGTTTCTATAGGGTCTAGACCAGCGTTAAAGGCTAATGTTTGTGGCAAACCTTCTATAGCCCTTATAAAGGACTCAACAGCTATTTGTGTTTTGCCAGGCACGCTCTTGGACCAATCCCTTAATTCCTTAGCCAATTCCTCTTCTACAGAGCCCCCTCCTGCAACGATCTTCCCATCGACAATTGTGTCTGCTACAGCGCTCAAAGCGTCATGAATAGCCCTTTCTCCTTCTTCAACTAGCCTTTCAAATCCTCCCCTTATCAGCAC
>WAJZ01000139.1 GCA_015523575.1 Candidatus Hestiella acidicharens
AGAGCGAGTTATCAGTCCATGATCTACCGCCGGGGGAGGGACTCGAACCCTCGACCGCCCGGTTAACAGCCGGGCGCTCTACCAGCTGAGCTACCCCGGCCTGCCAAAGAATTATTGCCCCCACAGGTTTTAAAACATTTTCTAAAGGAACCCATGAAACAGCGATGAAGGAAGGGTTTACTGTTGTTTATAAAGGCATAGAAACATCATATTAGCTTAGGATTTTCTCTACCTTGCCCAAGATTTCCGCTTTTCCACCGGTTGGCTTTACAAGCTGAGAGCCACAAGACAAGCACCTTACTGGGAAGGTAGCATGGCTATAGATAACTTGTTTGTGACCACAGTTTGGGCACTCAACAACTAAAAAACGGCTCCTGGGCTGTGGTAAAAGCATTTTCATCCTTAGACCTCTAGCCATTTTTACGCTCACCTTAAGGTCTGTGATAGCTCCAGCTTCTTTAACCTTATGCCTAATATTTGTCTCTTATAACCGCATTTCTTGCAGGTTATTATTAATGTAACCTTCTTTGTTGTCTTTGCAAACCTCTTCTGCTCAGGTTTTCTTTTACTTCCATATCCTTTGTTTTTCCTTATGTACCTTCTCTGTCCTTCTGAAAGGTTTCTTCTCTTACCCCCTTTGTAGAGGGCCACGCTATGCTCAGTATGCTCATTACATCTGGGGCAGTATGCTCTTATTTGCTTTGGAAACCTCACTCCTTAACCCCTCTATAGTACTCCTAGGAATATGTTCCTTATTAGCTTTTAACTTTTTCCGAAGAGCCGATTTGAGGAAAGCGTTTTTACAATCTCTACATAATCTAGTGCAGAGAGGAGTATTGCCTCTTCTAGCTGGACTAGTGTTACCTCTCCTCTTTCGTATTCTTTGCTATCTGATAGCATTAAGTCCTTGTTAAACTTCACTAAGACGAACTCACCAAATGATATGGCCTCTCCGGATAAATAGGTTGAATATCTATCTATTATTTTTTTGATTGTTGCAAGGAAATCCCTATCTAAGCCTTTATACTCATTCGGATCTATGTCCTCTATCCTGACAAGGGATATTTGGCTCGATACTTTCCTGACTATAGAGCTAAACCTCCTACAAAGCTCCACGTCCTCAGAACAATATATCCCCCAAAGTTTTCTCGCCTCTTTTATTGTTTCAGCGTTCAGTTGCTCATGTAGTCCAATCACAGCCCTGAATGGGCCACCAGCCGGTATTCTTTCTGACAACTACTTCTCCCTCCAAAACTTCTACATAACCCTTAGTGGCCAAATATATGGCCAATTGGGAGGGCAGGCTCAACTCTTCTCCCCTTCTCATGGAAAGGTTTATACCTAATATCTTTATATTATCTATATCTTTTTTTGAGGTCACTTCAAGTGAACCAGAAAAAGGGGAAAGCCACCTACCTACCTTAAAGTCCCTGCATACAGGAACTACCAGTAGTGAGGCCTTCCCATTTATAGTGCCTGGAATTCTCGTAAGCCTGGTTGGATCTTGAGTAACCATAGCATCTATGTCTACCTTCATTTTGCTTACCGCATCCATGATCGATTCTTCTTTAACTTCGTCACCAATCCCGGCCTTAGCTATTAGACCCCTCCAGCCTGGATCATTGGGTGTAGGCTTAGCTATTTTCCTTCCCTTCTTGGCTATAGGAAATATTAGCCTTATATCGAGATCTTTTGCAGCAATAAAGTTGGCAATTTCTGCCCTTTCTTCCCTACCTAGATATATGCATTGCTCACACATACCCCTGACGTGGTAGCCTCTATTGCCAGTGAAGTATATTTGGTAGGCACCCCCAAGGTAGTTTTTAATGATATGCGCTATCCTATTTGCATGCTCAAGTCCTTTCATAATACAGTTATCATCAATTATTTCTTTATTAAGCTCGCAACCTGGTAGATGATCTAGATCGATGTCGAACAATAGATCGGAGCCTCTCCACCCCTTTTCCTCCATCCTATTTGCTTCTGGTAAGTCATACCTAGCTATTGAATAGTAGGCTTGCCTTGGTGTGTTCTCAATCATATATTTATAGAAGGCTTCTTTGTTTTCGAAAGATATGTGCCTTACATAGCTGTTAAACTCAAATGGTTGGAATGCGAACTCCCTTTTGTTAATATCTTTTGGAAGTAAAAGCGGTGGAATTAAGGAATAGTATTCACTATAGAGGGCTTTAAGGTGAATCCCCCTTTGCCTTTTTATTTTTATCTCCTTGCTTTCACTCGATTCTCGGTGAAACATAGAATGTCATCCTACCCCCGCCTTGATATTCCATAACCACTTTTGCTGGGGTGTCTTGTGAGTATAACAAGGAAACTAGCTCAGCCTCCCTCGCTGCTAGCAACATATCAGAAAAATACTCTACGCTATAGGTAGAGGTATCGGGTGAATCGATGCTTAGGTCTATTAGGTTCTTCTTTTCAATAGAAAGCTCTATTTCTGCCACTTCTATGTCACCCTTACCTGTTATGACAAGTTTGTTTCCTTCTTCATCAGCACTTATAGTTATGGAATCTGATATGGATTCTATATCCTTTATGGAATCGATAAATATATTATTGGTGAGTTTTGCCTTCACGTTAAAGTTTATTTTTGGCTCAGGTAATCTCTCTTGGGTTATATTTATTAGAGGTATTTTGAATAATCTTTCTCCCCTTCCAATGTATTTTAGGGATAGTGAATTCCCATCCGAACTTAGCTCAAGTTCATCATTTTTCTCGGCTCTCTTAAGTACGCTATTAAGTACTGAGAACGAGAGGCCTAGGTCTTCTTCTTTATCATTAAGTTCATAATCTTCAAACGCGTCCCTTGGGTAATAGAAGTCTACCATGACAACCCTGCTAGTATCTATCGCTCGCAGGGACAACCCGTCTTCGTTTGCAGTAATTACTCCTTCATCAATTATCTTTTCTATAGAACCTATGATATATCTCCACGTCCTTGGATCCTTAAACCTTAGCTTCATAACTTACCCCTTTTTATCATATTTCTAGTTAGATTTATATTTTCTTTTTAAGTTTTCTCACTTTTCTTCTTTATTTCGTATTTTATCATATACCTATACTTGATATATTTGTCATTGGGAGAAAACCTGGCCGGATGTGGTATTACAAGTTCCCCATTACAATATGGACATTTATCCTGCCTTAAAGTATATCTTCCACACCTTTTGCACTTCCTTAAAAGCCACCTCAAAAAATTTACCTCCTTAACCTTTCTATAGAAAATTGCAGGTTAAGTTCCTTTGCGTACTTGCTGGCTTTGTTTGTTATCTTGCTTAGAATATTTTCTAGTGTTTTATAGTCAGGTCCAATAAGGTCTAGCCTGTATTTAGGGGCTCCTATAGCATAGACCTTTACCTTTACATCTTCAACCTTTTTTGCTTCGTCCCTGATATCTATTAGAACCTTTTTTATCTTTTCCACCCCATTAGGATCCCCAGACCTTAAGGTTAATATACTGCTTATCCCTACCTTTTTTACTTCAATATATTTCTTTGCAATCTCCTCCAAAACATCAATCCATTCATCCGATATTCCAGCTTTCTTCAACAGTTTTTTTTCACCGGTTAGGGAAGCCTCCAATCCACTCATGATATCTCCAAAATAGTCCTCAAACTTCCATATAACTTCTTTATAGGCGTCTTCTTCCCCTTTTTTGAGTTGGTTTGCAGCTATTAGGATAAGGTTTATTGCTTTAAGCTTTCTCTTCCAATACATCATTTTCTTCTTTCTTTCATGTTCACTTACCCTTTTTAGGCTAACGTCTACTTGTCCTTTACTCCTGTATACCCTTATGACCTTGACAACGAGTTTTTGATTCTCTTTTATGACAGCGTTTATATTTTTAACGGCCCTACTTGCCACCTCACTCCATGGAAGAAATGCTCTCAAGTTGTTATATTCGTCTATTACCATATATGCTCCAAAATCGTGCACTTCTTTTACGGTACCAATGACAAATTCTCCAACGTCTGGTATTGCTTTTCTATTCTTTACTATCAACTTTGACCCCCATTTAAACAGGTATCCATTGGTGCTATATTAGCTTTTTAAATATTTTTAAAGGTCTTAAATATTTATTTTTTGGGAGAACAAGGTATATTGTATACAAGGGGAATTAATTTGGAAGAAAACATATTTAAGATTAGGGGCAATAAACTTACCCTTTATAGCATTGGTAACCCTAAGACCGTGACGCTTCCAGAGGATGTTGCAGTTTGGATAAAAAATAGCAAATTAGCGAAAAGGATTATAAAGCTGTTGTGCACTCATGCAAGGTTTAGGATCAGACTTTCAAATCCAGGAGCCATCAGGAGCATGGTCTTGTATCTATATGCTAGAAGGACAAATATAGCGCCTTATGCATTGGCGAAGAAATATGGAGTGGCGCCAGAACAGCTTTACAGGATAGAGAGAGGGCTGAAGAAGGACAGGCTTTATAAAGATGTGATAATAATGCTCGATATGGATGCCGATGTGGAATAATTTTGATTTAGAGATGAAAGGCAATAGCTAAGGGTATAGTCATTTTTAGGAAGAGGTTTTTGAAGAGCTGAGCTTATCAGCCTTAATAATTGCACTTATTTTCGCCATTTCTTTGTCTTTTCTTGTATATGCACCGGAATAGAATCCTCCAGAGTTCAAGCATCGGTATCCAGAAGGTAAGGAGGATCAGCTTTGGTTCATCAAGGGCTATGTGCTTAATTATGCTATCATTCGGGTTGGCCCTATCTCTATGGACTATGTATATATTCTTAAACTCTAGAACGTGCAAGCAACTTCCGTCAGGAAGTGTTTTTCTCCAATTTTTTATTTGCCCCCTAGGTTTCCCAACAGATGGTTCTAGGCAAAAGCTTGATGGATCTGGTAGCTGTTTTTTATAGTATAGGTAGTCTTGATGAAACTTTGACTTCATTATCTTCGATTCCACTTCTTCCCACTTCATTGTGTCACCAAAAATTTTTTTATTGCAAAATCTTAAAACGTTTAATATGTGAGGTTAATGGGCGATGATTGTAACTATGTGGAAAGGGTAATATCTAGCCTCATCTCGCAGGGTTTGACTAAAGATATGATAAAAGGGGTCTTGTATTATGAATACAATATTAAGATTGATGATAATGAATTAGAATTCCACTATAGGAACGCTTTGGAGTGTATTAAAAACGTAAGAGGGGATAGGTGGGGGTCGGTATTTAAGCCTTGGGATTGCGAGGACGAAGTAATAAAATACATAATATCATTAATAAAGGAGAAGAAAGGTTATGAAGATGTGATATATGCTGCTTACTTAAGGTATTACATATATAAAAGGGGTGATAACTATATAATGCTAACTCAAAGGGATATTAAGTATGCCTATGAAATAGCCTTGTATTGCATGGAAAAGGAGGAAGCGGCTTCATCCTCCAAGGTAAAGTAAGTCACCCTCTATGCATGAGCATCTATTTTCTAGCATAGAAGATATGCTCGGCGTTGTTTTTGTTCCGCTAACAAACTCCTTCACATAGAGCTTTTCTGGTATAAAAATTAAGCACTCGGCTATGTTCCTGTTAATCCTTCTGCATTTTACTTCTTTTATTATTGATATCCTATGCTTTTTGTTGAAGTATTGCTCTACGGTTCTGTTCCTGAGCGCATTTATTGCCTCAACGGCTTCCTTGCTTATTTCATTTTCACAGAAAATAAAGCACCTATATAACCTTGTTAGCGGTTTTTCTCTTATCTCATCAGGTCCCTTCTTCTCGATCCTTTCTATCTCTATTATTGTACCATCCCCTCTTATGATTCTCTTACCTATGTTTCTCCTTTTCGCACCTTTGATGTCGGCAATGAATAACATACCATCTCCAATTGCCCTTATGTCCTTCTCATCCCTTTTAATGGTATGCAACACAACGTTATCGGCTCCAAATTCCTTTGTTAACCTTTCAATTATATTAGCTCCACTTTTTGTTATTGATAGCCCTCTCTTGGTCTTCTTATACCTTCCAAATACCCTCATAGACCTTATTTGATACCTTATTTCTCTTGATGGGAAAGAAACTTCGACGACAACATCTGGCATCGAGAAGTCTACCCTAAAGCCTCCAACTACTTGTATTTTCTTTCCAATTTCTCTTTTTATCTCATTTTTTATTGATTCACCGTATTTAAGCTTGAACTCAGATTTTATTCTTTCTTCCATCATGCAAACTTTTCTATCAACCTTAGCTCCTATCAAAAAGGTGTTTATCTCGAGCTCCTTTAGCCTGCTTGAGATTTGTGATGATAATTCTTCTATGAAGCTGTCAATCTCGCCTCCACAGACTGCACACTTCTTGAAAACCGGATTATCGTAGAAGTAGAGGCTGTATAGATCTTGTCCAATAGGTCCAATGTTTTCTATCAGATCCCTTAGCTCCTTAATGGCATGTTCATCACTTTCTCTTATCCTTTTATGTATGTTCATTAGTATAGCCCTCTTTATGGCTTTACCCCTTTCCTCATTAGACCATCCATAGCCTAACTTTCCAAAAAACCTACCCAGGCACCTGTTGCAGAGAGGATATTTTTTTAATAAATCTTCCGATACTTTAATTATATCATTCATTTTACCCATCCTTTTTATTCCTTTTGTATCTCATACCCTTTGTTTCTCGGAGAGGAGATTCCAACTTCCCCCTTAACCTTTACTTCTTTAAGTATTGATCTTAATAGCTCTGCATCACCTTCCGCCTCCCCTTGTGTGCTAATAGTATAAAGCAGAGGACCCCAGCTGGATTGTGCTAATATAATCCTTGATTTCCAAGCTTCGTTTGCTATTCTTAAAACATCTTTCCTATAAACACCGCCTTGTATTTTTGAAAAGTACAGCCCAGTTCCTTCCTGGATTGACCTAAGGCCTTCTAGCGTATCTTCCAGGTCATGTCTTGCTATCCCTGAGGCTAATCTAAGTAGGCCATAGGACATAAGTTTTTTAACACCTTCACTTGAATTCCATAAGTTCTCCATTATCTTCTCCTCCGCCTCATTAAAGCCTCTAGGTAGGTATGGCTTTATATAAATGAACCTCCAATCCTCTGGTATTTTAAGCGATATAAGCCCTTTTATCGTATGACCTCCCCCAATTCCTGCATCCGCCACAAAGCCCCCTTTATTGAAGAGTAAAAAACCTACGCCACTATATTTGCCAATGCCTAGACTCCTGAAGATCTCACTTTCATTGAGTTTTACCTTGAATAGCTCCTTGATCGCCGTTACTATGGCCATTATCGATTGGGTACTACTACCGAAGCCTACATTATGTGGTATATAGGATCTTACGCTTATTCTGATCCCTTCAATACCAACGATTTTAGATATTGCCATCATGTAGTTTTTTATATATTCAGGGGCTTCTACAATTCCCTTACCTATAGAAAACTCTGCTACAAAAGAGGGCTTCTCTATATAAAAACCGGCCGAGCCCCACTTGACGTTCCACTCACCTCCGGCATAGTAAAAGCCTGCATGTAACCTACTTCCCGTTTTTATTATAACCTTGCGCATTTTTATCTCGAATTAGTTTGTTGGGTTTGAGATAATTATTTCTTATACTTTTTATTTGTAAACTATCGGTTAATGGCCTTACATATTTTACTTCACTAGAGCAGTTCCTTTATTGGATCAGAAAGCGACAAAAAAGCTTTTAAGCAGTTTCTTCCTTTTAATTTTTCAACCTTTATAAATTTTTCTATGGTGATAAGGGTGAAGTTGATAACCGTTAAGGTTCCAGATTTATATGTAAAGGGTATAGATGAGCTCGTTAAGGTTCAGAGGTATTCGAGCAGGAGTGAGGTTATAAGGATAGCTATTAGGGAACTCTTGAAGAGGGAGCTGTGGAATGAGGTGCCAGGAGGAGAAGGATTCGTGATTAGGGCTACTCAAGGGGTGGGACTAGAGGAAGGGTTATAGAGTGACTTTACGACTTTCCTAAACAGCCTTCCTAGGGTTATGTTTATTATAGCAGAAGCTACTATAATCCCTAGCCCGAGAAGCAATATGTAGCTTTTTAACATAGTAGCATTCACCACCTCTATTATTGATGCTATTAATATTAAAGGAACGGCGTAGCTATAAAGCGACAGTATAAGCGATGCCATCGACAGGCTTAATACTGCTAGATTTATTAGCCATTGATATATGCTTGTTGGGGAAAGTATTAAAATAAGTGATATTACAAGCAAGGAAGTAGATAACAAGAGACGTGCTAACAGGAAAATTTTACTGAATAGATATGGTTTCGCACCTTTTTCTATAACATTTTTAAAGTCTATTATTGCATTAGCTGCACTTGTAATTCTCCCTTCCTTAACGTAGTCATAAAACGCCTTTGACATTTCAGAAACCTTGTTGCTGTCTACAACCCCACTCTTGCAATATTTTTCTAGTTCTCTTACTATGCCTTTGACCTCATCCTTAATATATTCCCATTCTCCCCCCTTTTCATTTAGTAGGTTAACCGAAAAGTAAAGGTATTGGAGTACATCAATGCATTCTTCCAATCCTTATCCCATAATGATTTGTCTTGTTAAGGTTAAATATGTTTTTAATTTAGAAGCACCTCCTTTTCTGCTTTATTTCCATGTAACGTGCAGCATTCATCAGTAGCATTCTCAATGCTCCCTTGTTTACAAAGTAATGGGATATAGTAAGGTCTTCCCTAGAGCCATATTCATAGGCTGACGTGATCCTAACTTCATAGATCTCATTTGGGAGCATTTCCTCCAAGCTTTTCCAAGATTCTATCAAGAACTTTGGTGTCAGTATGTATTCTTTGGGCTTAGATTGTTGCGTAACCTTTATATAGACCCTCATTGGTTCCCTTAGCTTTTTCGGTGTGAACGAATTTATAAACTCCTCCGACTTCGATACATCTTCAAAGGAGCTTAGGAGGGTCCACCTATATTCTTCATCATCAACGTCTATAAACCTTACGACCCTCAGCTCATCGTAATCCGGCTTTCTCATTTCTTTCAGCTTGTTTTCTATTGTTTTCTCGGCTAGCTCTAGTATGTCGGCTATTTCAAATATGGTCAAACCGTTATTGTCAAGTAACCTACCTATCTTAACTGCCAGGTCTTGGATCCATGGTCTAACGGGCGGTACCTCTAAGATAGATTTTGCTAGCGGTGTAGCATTGCCACTATTCATGTTTATTATAGTAATTTTTCCTTTCCTCAGCTTTTCAATAAACGACTTAGCACCCTCCACATCGAAATAGTCTTTTAATATTTGCATTGAAACCTCTTCTATTAGGTAAGAATCTTTGCTATCATCAATTGAACCTATTTTTCCTAAGTGTGGTTGTACCTCCCTTAATACTTGGTAAAGGTATGGACTCCTTATTATAGCCTCCTTAAGGTTTTCGTAGACGTTTTTGGGATCGATATTCATTAGTATCTCTAGCGGGTCAAGATCTCCTATATAAACGCTAAACCCATAGAATGAAGGTCTATAGTAGACGTTTAGGCCTATGATTTTTGATGCGGCGTTAATTATCAAGCTTGCTAAAGCCTCCAGCGTCCCAGTACCTAGTGGTATGATAAATACATGCTCCTTATCGCATTTTTCATAAATAAGGGTCTCAACACCAAACTGTAAATTCTTGTAGCTCTCTCGAAGCTTTTCTAAGGCTTCCATACCTTTTCCATCAACATTACCTTCAACCATTATTTTACCTGAGATTACGTCAAGAAAAACCTTCGAAACTTCTATACTCCTCCTAGTTCCTTCTCCTTTCCACAGTGGTATCTCTGCATATCCAGAACTCTTCGAAACTTCTATCTTTGAATTTATTACATCTATCCTTCTTATCTCCCAAGAGCTTCCAGCAAGCCTTATTGTATCTCCAACCCTTAGGTTCCTATAAACGTAGATAGAATCTATGTAACCTATTGTATAATCTCCATTCTTTACAACAAAGACGTCTTTTTCTGGTATTGTTGTAAAGAACTCTGGGAAGTTCCTAGACCACCAAGCTTTTTGTTGTCCTTTAAGCTTAAACCTCCATATTTTATAAAAAGTATTCCCTGGAGATATTAGACCTCCTCTAAGCCTCACCAGACCATTTTGTTCCATATATTTCAAAAGGCTTTGAAACCTTTCTTTGCTCATAGTAAATACTGGAGAATTCTTTAGGATATTATAGATCCTTCCCGGATCCGAGGGACCATCTCCCAAGGTAATGCCTATTATTTCCTTTGCTACTACATCTATTGGGGCGTTGTCGATAATATCGTTCTCTATATAACCTTTCTTTGCTAGGTGCGTTTCGGATAGTGCTTCAGCAAAGTCTATAGGACCGATTGTCAGTATTTCCCCTTTTGATAGGCCTCCAACAACATGACCGCTTCTTCCTACCCTTTGAATTAGGTTAGAGACCTTTCCAGGAGATCGTATTTGGATAACTTTTTTTACTGCACCTATATCAATTCCTAGCTCTAGTGTCTTCGTGCATACAATAGCGGAAATACTACCTTTCTTCAGCTTGCTTTCTGCCTCTTCTCTCAGCTCTGCAGAAACACTGGAATGATGCACAAATATGTCTTTTACGCCGGCAGATTCAAGGGAGTGCTTAACCCTTTCAGCAACATACCTGCTGTTCACAAAGACCAGCGTTGGAGCCTCTATTCCACTTATTAATACGTTGGCGACGTCCATCCATGGGTCTTCTTTATCATCTATATACTTCACATTAAAAATATATTCCTTAGCTACGTCTACGGATATAGCTTTCTTGGGCCTTTGACTAGATCCGCTAAGTAGCTCTATTGCCTTGTCAGGTATACCTATTGTAGCTGATAGTCCTATCCTTTGGAAATCGTTGTTTGTAAGCTCCCTTAACCTCTCTAATAAGAAGAGCAGTTGAACACCCCTTTTTGACGATAGGAGCTCATGAACCTCATCGACTACAACAAACCTGATGTTTTTGTAATTTTTTCTAAACTTTGGCGCCCAATCGAGGTCTATTTCTAGGCTTTCTGGGGTCGTTATTAGTATGTTTGGAACCTGTAACGACCTTTTGCTCCTTTCCCTAGCAGGAGTATCGCCGTGCTTCTTTGATACCCTAATGCCAAGCTTTTCAGCCCACCAAGAAATTCGCCTATGTATATCGTTTATAAGTGCCTTCATAGGGGTTATGTAGAGCACGTCTATAGGTTTCATATATGATTCTAGTAAAATTGATACGATTGGAAGCATTGAAGCTTCGGTTTTCCCTTCGCCTGTTGGTGCCATGATTAGCGTGTTAAATCCTTTCATTATGTATGGTATAGATAATTCCTGTATCTCTGTTAACCTGTTCCAA
>WAJZ01000140.1 GCA_015523575.1 Candidatus Hestiella acidicharens
CCATAAATCCTCTATAAATATGGTTTTAGAGATTTATATAAGATTAAGCACTATTAAATTCTTGGTGTAGGAAAAATTGCCAAAGTACTGGATTATAACAGTTAGTGAAGAAAACTGGCAGACCACGAAAACTACTAACATCTATGATGCTCCAGAAACGCGGATATCCAGATCGGCGTGTGGCTTGATAAAGCCTGGAGACATCATAATATTCTACGTCAAGAAGAAAGGCTCCAAAAACTTTGGAGGTAAGTTCGTTGATGTTTTCAAGGCTGTTTCTGAATGGTTCATGAAGAAAAGCCCATATGGCCAGATGAAACTAGGGAGGGTAGGGTCAAGTATCCTTGGAGGGTAAAGCTCGAGCCCATAAAGATTGGTGTCGCTGACTTTAAGTCTTTAGTACCTAGATTAGGATTTATCGAGAGAAAGGAAAGACCTAACGTGTATCTTGTAGGAACGCCAACCAACTTGAGAAGGCTTATACCAGAGTATGATGCAAGAGAAATAATTGATGCCTTATCATAAGCAAGTAGTATAAGTATTGTTTCACCTCCATATTAAGGGGGCAATATAGCATGAGTGTAGCTAATGAACTAGACAATATTAGCGAGGTGTATTGGCTTCTTGATAGAGTTTTAGAGGATCTAGGAATGGTTAAACAACTACTTTATGATAAATATGAGCCTTATGAGAAGCTTTTCCTTTCATCAATAGTAGCTCTCTCCGGTTCAATAAATGATGGCACTGAAATTAATAGTTTAATCAAAGAGCTTGGGAGCTCCCGGTGGAAGAATTTTGCTTTGACTGTTTCATTCTATCTTGGAGTGCTAGCAAGAAACTATATCATAAAGAAACATGGTACATTATCTAACATAAACGAGATTGTCGACATATCCAAAGATATTCACGAAAAACTTAAGGAATTCCATAGTAAAGGAGATCAGCGAAAAACTGTTGATGCATTGTTTTTAGAGGCGTTAACCCTAGATATAGCTGTCAATACATTAAGCTTAGATTCATCTAAGCTCGACACAAATGTGGAGTTTATGAGTAAACTAATAGACGAATGCATGGCGAAGGCTCCAGAGCTTCAATTTGAGCTTAGAATCAAAGTAGCATATAGTGTATTGGTATTTCATGACATATTAAACAAAACCATCAATTATGATGATTTAAGGAAGTTACTACATGGACTACTGGACTCTCTTGACAACATTAACATTGAATATAGAACGTTTATGCTAAGAGTACTTACGGCTCTCCAAACGATCAAAGAGAAGCAAAGAGTACTTAAGTCCCTTAGTAGTAGACTCGTTAAGATTTGGATTCAAGAACTCTAGCTTTGGAGGTCAAGATTTATTAATTATATTTTCATTGAAAGTCATAGCCTGGAAACATCCTTGCAAAAAGCTAATTATCTTCAATAATAACTTCAAGCCTTATCCCTAAAATCATTTGCTTATTATCATAAAGTAGTTTACCGGATCCTACGTTTTTATAGAGGTATTAGTTCCACATCGAGGTTAGGATCTATTATTGCAAGGTTTTTATTCGGTATAGGTTTCCAGTTCGGTTCATCACTCATAGGCTCAGAGGCTATAACTACAGCCTTTTCTCCTTGGGCAAGCTTCGTTAGTATTAGTTGGTGCGTTTCTTCCGATAATTTCCTCAGCTCCACTTCTCCAGGTCTCTCCAAGTAGTAGAGCGTGTAGTGGTCTAGCCCCGTGATTGCATACCTCAAAGCATAGAGTTTCTCACCGTTACTGGCAATAAAGTTTAGTGATGTTGAGGAGTTAATGCCTTTACCAACGACCTTCCCAACGGCGCTTACAATACCTTCTATTGGATCTCCTAGGTCTTCAGTTTCTTGGACTATTAAGTGGAAGAATGCCTCAGAGTCGGTGTCCCCCTCGAGATCAAGGTGCTCTTCATGGAGTAACTCTAGTAGCACCTCACGGTCGATCGTCCCGTTGTGCGCGAAGACCCAGCCATGATATAGCCATGGGTGGGTGTTCTCTGGCGACCCGCCCCCGATGCTGGCATGCCTGACATGAGACACTACTATCCTGCCACGGGCACCTCTACGGATTGCCTCTCTATTAATAGCCGGGGAGTGTAGCGGTAAGGGTTCCTTGTAGATGTGCCAATCGTTGTCATACCACGCAACGCCCCAACCGCTGTAGTTTTCACGAGAAAGCTCTGCTAGGCTGCTCCTAGGGGACTCGAAGAAGCTAAAATAGACATCAACGGGCTTATTGGCATATAAACCAAATAACCTGCACATATTATGCTACCTCCAGTGACTCCTCTCAGACCAATCTACTAATGAGCGTGCTCCTTTAACTTCTTTTAGGTAGGTACTATTGCTATCCTTAATGATGTAAGGTGTAAATGCTTATCAAGTCGAATGCCCGCAATTTTTGCGTGATGGCGATGTTGGGTAGTGGTGGGAGCCCATCCGTGAGGGTGTGGGAAGAGGTCTTAGACATATATAGAGGTATATAATATATATAGGAAGGCGGCAAAGAAGAACGACCTAAGGGTAAGCGATCTGGTAAGCATCGTGCTCCTCTACGCACCAATAGTATCTCCTGCCTCTGTAGTCTTAGGCCTCCAAGATAAGAAAGGGCTGAAAAAAGGCGACGCACTAAACATAGCCTATGACCTAAAGGATTCCCTTAAAAAACGGTCACAGCTATTGTAGATGAAAAGAAAATGAAGTTGGCGGGTGTGACTTGATGTAAAGTTAAAGTAGGTGAAAAAGAATGGTGGTGCCCAAGGGATCACCTAGTGACAATATGGGCTCTACTATTAATTAAGGATAGTATTTATGCCTTAATGCTACCTAGTAATTTAGAAGCATTAACAACGTTTTAACGAAAACCGTTTCCTCGCCAGCGCTCAAGGCAGAGCTTGCCAGCATCTTGGAGTTACACGAGAGAGGCCTTTAAAATTAAGGTATTAGGTAAAGCTAAAAAAGGAAAGCAGAAAAGACATTAAAGGTTAGCGGTGGTGCTTATGTCATGCACCTTTTGTGAGATAGCAAGAGGGGAAAGGGATGCATACAAGGTCTATGAAGATGATGACACGCTCGTAATACTCGACATATACCCTGTTTCAAAGGGCCACCTCTTGGTAATACCGAAGGAGCATCATGAGGCAATAGAGGACATGCCAGCAACGCTCCTGAAAAAGGTATGGCTTGTAGCTTCAGCAATGGCCAAGCTCTACAGGAAGGAGCTAAAGGCTCCCGGTGTCAACGTTTTAAACAATAGCGGTAGGGCTGCAGGCCAAATAATATTCCATTTCCACATCCATGTAATACCTAGGTGGGAAGGGCAAGAAATAGGGAAGCACACGAGGCACCACTTGCAGGATGATGAGGCAATTGATGTGGTGGCTTCTGTAAAGCCCTTTGCCAGCAAATACGTCTCTGAGCTTTTATCATCAAGTATGAAGTAAAGATGCATGGGAGCTCCTTATCTTTATAACGCTAATCCTATAAACTCTATTGGCTTCCTTTATAGAAGCTATCGCAATTCCAGTGTTGTTAATGAGCTTGTATGTTGTATAGGCGCATTCACTACTATCCATGAGAAATTCTGCCTCTTCGCCAACATCTAGCCTACCAAGGTACCTAAATGCTATAATCGTCGGCTCTGGGCATCCCATGCCCCTCAGGTCAATCGTTTTCATTTATCAACCCTTTAAGG
>WAJZ01000141.1 GCA_015523575.1 Candidatus Hestiella acidicharens
ATCCCTATCACAGCCATTATAGCTACTACTATTAACAAAGAAATGTAATACGGTATCTTCACAATGCTCATTAGTGCTATAGCCCCAATAATGGCATTAATGGAAAACCAACCAATCGTTGACAACCATTGGGCGAGAGAAAACGCTTTGTTCGCCTTCCTTCCAAATATCGCTGAAGATATGACCATCTGAGGCAAGCCATACTTAGGGCCCATGGCAGATACCAAGCCTAATATCAGGCCTGCCACTACATTTGAAAAGACAATTATAAAGATGATCCAGAATATGGGCAATCCATACAAAATGCTCCCTAGTGCAAAGTCTGCAATAGTAAGGTTGGATGCGAGCCATATTATAAATATAGAGATGGGCCTCCCATGCCTTGACTCTTTTTCTACCTTTTCGGTACCCCTCCACTCTATAGACAACCTCAGCGCCCCCAATAGAGAACAACTGTTCTTCAAATATTTAAATCTTAACCTTTCCCAAGCTTATTAATCATCCAGCGAAGCTCCAGATTCTTATACCCCATAACCAAACATAAGTGGCTGATCCCCCGGGATTTGAATTCAAGACCTTCGGCTCCATAGGCTATCCCTTAAATGCTATTGTCTCAGAAACTATGGTATCTTGAGGCATTTTATAGTTCATTTATACTCGATAAGGTATTACATGGGACAATTCCCTAGAAGCCATAAGGTCTTTTTAATTATTAACGCGGATAACTAGGTGAAGATTGAGTGGGTTGTCTAAGGCTATACGGGCTAGGTAATGAGAAGGATATGTTGAAGTCCTTAGAGCCTATATATCTTAGGGAATGAGAGAAGGTACTTATCAAGCTTGAAAAGTATGGGAATTAAGTGAGGAAACTCCGCAAGTACTGGGGCATAGTAGTCAAAGTAATAATAACATGCTAGCGCACAAATCCCTATGCCCTAGTTAAGCATCGGAGTGTCTTCTGGAAGCTTAGTTGTTCCGGTATAGCTTGAGGGAGGCTTGCTTTTTATGTATCTGAGTGTTCCGCTCTCGGTGCAAGAATATTACTACTCCTCATACCTTCATATTAACTAGTGGTCAGAAATGGTTACAAGCCAGTACAAATATAGTCTTCTCCCAAGCTGCAGTAAATATGCTCCAAACCTCATAATAGTAGCTACATGTGACAGCGCCTCAAGCACTGGACAAGTAGACAATGAAGTGGCGAGAATCCTTACAAAGAGCTATCCCAGCCTAGTAAGGGTGTTGCCTAGCAGCGGTAGCTGCGGAATCAGAGCTACGCTCAAAAATATTCCATGATGCCAAGGCAGTCATAGCCATCAATGGCTGTCCGCTCAAATGTACATCAAGAATACTGAGAAGTAAGGGTATTGAGCCAGCATATGAGGTAACTATAACCGAGCTGGGTGTGCCCAAAGTGTCAACGCTTGACTTTGATGAGGAGACCGCACACAGGATAGCTAGGAGGATAGCTGATGGTTTCATAAAGCGATTCCAGGAGAAGGAACAGGAGGGTTCTGCGGAATAGTAATTGAGTAAGGATTAAACAGTTATAATAGATGTTTGGCCTAAAGGAAGCTTAAGCAAACCCTTAAGGGGCATGTCTCTTATTCATTCTATCATACAATATCCTGAGTCCATCTTCTACAAGGAACCAGATAAACGCATAGATTATCACAAACCCTGCAATTTCATTACTTATAGAGGGCATCCCAAGCCCAAAAACTACCATTGCATATGCTACAACTATAGTTGAGAGGAGGGCAATTAATAGGGGCCTGCTTGGAGGAATTTTCCAAAACGCCTTCCTGCTCCTCGTAACAAACATTGTAAGGTGCCCTGAGGCGACAAGCTTCAGGAAAACTATTGAAAGTATAGCTGCTATACCTAGGTGAAATATCGATATTCCCAAGTATATTAATAAAAGCGTTTCTCCAGCTCCCATTCCTCCTAGCAGCGTTGAAAGCCCTGCGATGTACTTCATGTTCCACTTTTCTGGCCTCGGACTGTATAGCACATTATCTGTAGAAACGGCTATTATAGGTAGATCATTAAGTAATGCGAGCACTATTAGCAAGAGTGCGGTAATTGGATAGAAATGCAGCAAGATCACTGTGGCCGTAATAAAGATGAGTATCCTCAGCGTTGCCACTACCCTATACAACACGTAACTCTGCATCCTCTCAAATATCCTCCTTCCTTCCTGGATTGCCTTGATTATAGTTGAAATACCTGGGGCAGCAAATACTATTGAAGCAGCTGACTTAGCAGCATCCGTAGCGCCGTGAACAGCTATCCCCACTTGGGCCTCCTTGAGTGCCGGTGCGTCATTTACACCATCCCCAGTCATCCCTACTATGTGGCCCATGTTCTGCAAAGCCTTCACAATGGAAAACTTGTGCTCAGGATAAACCCTTGCAAATATATCCGCGCTTTCTATAGCCTTGAAATCCTTAGAGTTCATAGCCTTCTCAAGACCTTCAGCAGTTATAACCCTTGAACCTAGCCCGAGTTCCTTTCCAATTTCCTTTGCTATCGCCTCATTATCACCGGTTACCATCTTAATCGTTATCCCCATGCTTTTAGCTATGCTGATCGTTTTCTTAGCGTCTGGCCTTAGGGGATCATAGAGCGGGATGAGACCAACAAACTGCCATCCACTGCCCCAATTTATAGCAACGGCTATTACCCTGAACCCTTTTAATGCGAAGTCCTCTATCTTGCCTTTAATGGCTTCTATTTCTTCTTGAGCCATGTTTGCGCCATTACACAACGACAATACTGTGTTTGGCTCTCCCTTCATAACCTTGAACCTAGCCCCGTTGTGCTCTATGGTAGCTTCAGTTCTCTTCCTCACAGGATCGAACGGTATAAAGCTTACCTGCTTGTAAGAGCTATCAACGTTACCACCTAATGCATTATATATAGCTTGGTCAATGGCATCCATGTCTTCTGCCTTAGAAGCTAAGGAAGCGTAGAACAAGACGTCGTGCACATCATTGCTTCCGACTGGAAAAACTTGGCCAACTGTAAGCCTGTTTTCAGTAAGCGTGCCTGTCTTATCGCTACACAACACATCCATGCTTGCCATCTCTTCTATAGCTACTAGCCTCCTCACAATAGCTTTTCTCCTAGCCAGCGAAAGTGCGCCCAAAGACATTGTTACGGTTAGGACAACTGGAAGGGCTATCGGTATCGAGGCAACAAGTAATATCAACACGAATAGTAGATCGCTTAGAATTGGTAAACCCATGCTAGTGCCATAGTAAAACGTTATTGCCCCAAGGATGACAGCTAAGCCTACTAAGAAATATACTATCTTCGAAATGATCTTTGAAAGGCCAGTAACGCTAGAGGCAGAGGCCACAAGGTGGGCAGTGTGACCAATATAAGTGTTCTTTCCGGTATTAACAACTATTGCAGTCATTTCCCCCCGCTTTACCACAGAACCTGAATATACAACGTCTCCAACCTTCTTCTCTACTGGGAGGGATTCACCTGTGAGCGCGGACTGTTCAACGGAAAGAAACTCCCCTTCCACTAGCTTTGCGTCTGCAGGAATGATATCACCTATTCTAAGCCTTATTAGATCCCCGGGCACCAATTCCCTTGCATCAATGATCGCCCAAGCCTTATCCCGAAGAACCCTTGCTTTAAGGGCAAGCTTGTTCATTAGTTCTTTAATAGCGTTGCTAGCGCTCCTTTCCTGCCAATACGTTACTACAACATTAGTAAATAGGAGGACTATAATTAAGACAAAATCGTCCCAATGGTTGAGTATTATAGAAAGTACTGCTGCGATCTCTATAACAAAGGGCATTGGTCCATAAAAATATGAAAGGAACTTCAGCAGAGGGCTTACTTCTTTTTCCTTAACTTCGTTATATCCATAAACCTCAATTCTCCTTTTAGCCTCTTCTGATGTCAGTCCATTAGGGCTGCTTTTGAGAAGCCTAAACGATTCTTCAGGACTTAGCTTTCTATAGTCATCGGTTTTTGTATTCAAATTTATATACACCAAAAGATTATATAGTGTTTTCCAGAGGTATTAAGTTATTACATGGGGTTTTTCCTTCCAAAAACGTAAGAAGCACATATAGAATAAGTAAAGATCTATCTTCTAAGCACACCCCATAACAGTTCTAATCGTTATCCATTTTGCCCAGACAAGCACCTTAGTAGCGCTTTTAATAACTAAAAGTAGTTTCTATATATTTCATAGCTATACGCAGAATTGTCGAACAAAAACTTAGAATTGCTTTTATATATGCAATGGAACGCGTTATATAAAAAGGCGCTTATGCCTTTTCTGCCCTTAGCATTTCCTCTTTAAAGGTTACATCCTTCCCCTTTATGCCGAAGAAGTGCGCTATCCTAGGCCTGAGCTTGATGTAAGTTATCAAGAAGATAACCTGAAATACCGGTAGCGTCGCGGGGGCTATTGCAACGAATGGGGAGAAAGCTGTTGCTGCTATAGCAATGGCAGTCCCCTCGTTTTTGCCTATGCTTGGAAAGAGGGTGGCCATACTGTCCCAATAGTCAAACTTTATGGCCCTCAAGAAAAACGTGAGAAACGTCAGCGAAACCGTTCCAAACACCATCGCTGAGTAGAACACGCCTATTACCGAATGGAGATGGGTAGCAATCATCCTAGAGTCTGCGAAGAACAATATGAATATTATAAAGAACATGCCTAGCATCGTTATGGTTGGAAATATAGGGCTAATGGCCCTGAACTTCTTCTCGCCAAGGCGACGTATTAGCATATCATGGGTCGGAATGCCTATAATTAGTGGAATAACCAGGATTTCAATAATTGTCATAACTAAAAGCATCATAGGTATGTGAACATGATAGGCAACTCCGTAAAATTTTGTGTAAATAGGTATTAGCGGAATTGCCAAGATAAAAGATATTGCCACAAAGGCAGTAGCGGCCTCTATATTACCCCTCATTAGGCCTACGTATCCAACGGTCATAGAAGAGCAAGGAACAAGCCAGGCTATAAATAAACCTAGCCTAAGCAAGGGATTGTTTAAAAACAAATAACCAAGCAGTATCGCCCAACCGGGTCCCCAACCAAAATTCATAAGCAATACTACTATGAGCATTTTCCAGCTCTTAAAGCCTTTTTTCAACCCACGAAAGGTCATCATTACCATCATGGGAAATATCATCATATATATTGCAGACATCTCAAGTATTTTGAGAACTCCTCTATGAGTAGAGACCCAAGCAAAGTTATAATAACCTGTTAAAAGTCCTAGAACAATTGCAATACCAGCGTAAACGCCTAAAAACTTATCTAGGTGATCCCTTATTCTTACCAGCCTGCTTCTTTGCTGTCCTTGCAACTCGTAACCACCTCCCTTGAAGTTTTTCCACACAGATTTTACGTGGAAAAAGGATTAATAAATATTGGTTAAAACGTGCTAATATTTGCACTATAATCAAGGACCTTATAGAAGATATCATCGGCAATAAAGACCACTCTTACTATTGATATAACCTAAACCTTTATAGTCTAAGTTTAATAGGAAGGTGAGCTACTTATAATAGTTGTTTATTATTAACGCCTTTGTTTTCATAAAGCTATTGAATAATTAGGAAATTGCTGAACCATCAAGCTAAAGATCCTGACCGTATCAACACAATCATTCCTTGTTAATTATCTTTTCAAGCCTCTCCGTGAACTTAAGCATAGCTTCCCTGTCTATTTTGCAAGCTTGCAAATATTTTATCAAGGAGTCTAGATAATCCATGGCGTTCTGTCCATCTTTTAACCATATAAAGCCTTCTTTGCTGAGGGGCTTTACAGCATATTCATAACCCTTCTCAGGACCTAGGTAACACTTCCTTACTTTCTTCTTAATCTTATTGTTCAGCTTTTCATAACTTTCATAGTGGACAGCATATAAGTATACCCTGTTCCCTACTTTGTGCCTTTCAGTATAGCTATACGGCTTTCCACACCTAGGGCATATCCTTTCTCCTTTATCCTGGCACCTCCTCCCTCTTCTATGAAACTCTTCGTACATTTCTCCTACATATATACTTAGTAGAGGAAAAACTTAATAAGGCTTGTTAATATGACCTCCCACCTATTAAGGCTCAACTTTTCCCTGGAAGACACTTCCCACTGTAAAGCTCGGTATCTTTAACCTAGCATAAAAATACCTAAACGCTGTCATCAAAGGCCTTGCTGGCTATGGGAATATATTTGTCATAATGCATAAAAGCCAACCACTAAAAGTTCAGAAAAGTTTTAGGAACCGGTCACAAAGCCTGCTAAAGCCAGAAAAACAATAAAGGCTTTTATCCACAGCTTTAGCCAGCCTCAGATATCTTTGTCTCTATGACCTCATCTACGTTGCCCTTTATAGCCTTGCTTATCAAACAATATTTATGGGCAAGGTCTGCAAGCCTCTCAGCTTTTTCCTTCTCACCATTGGATACAGCCATTTCTATAGTCACTTTCATCCTTTCAAATTTAAACCCACCGTCTTCATCAATACCAAGTATAGGTTTTACTACAACTCTAAGTGAAGTTAGATGAAGGTCCATCTTCTCATTTATAGTTGTCATGGTTGTTATGAAGCAAACAGCCAATGATGCAGGAAGAAGTTGCTCAGGCCAAGTTACATTAGGCGGAGGATCTATCGGGGTAACGCTGAGTGGGTTATCAACCTCAAGCTCCATATCATGTATCTTTGCCCTAGTCCTTCCATCACCTATCCACCTCGACTCGGCTGCAAGCAAATCACCTAGTGCCTCGAAGTCAATACCTTCAGATGCCACGTGCCAACACCCCTGTACCTAAGCTCTGAATAGACTGTAATGCAATATAAAAGTTATGTAAATATAGCCAACGTATATAATCTAGTGATACATATATTTAGGCAAAATTAGCTTATTTATTGCAACATGAAAGGGCCCACGGCTCAGCTTCACTAGAATTCAAGGGTCTTGGAGTTTTAAGGGCTACCTACCCTTAATGGTTTTGAGAGGAGTTTGATTACCCGTTCTGATTATCCGCTACTTTTGGAACTTTTGAAATAATCGTAGCAGATAACCTTCCAACCTCCCACCTTCATCGGCTGGCTTTCGGGCTTATGAAACCCCACATCTTCAAAGCCATCCTATAATCATGATTATCTGTGGAAAGTATTTAAATATTTCGTTTGTTGCTATCTATGAAACAGCCCTTAGAAGGGCTCATAACGTTAC
>WAJZ01000142.1 GCA_015523575.1 Candidatus Hestiella acidicharens
TCTAGGTGGAACACCATAGCAATCGTTAGCGACGGCACGAGGGTATTGGGCCTTGGCAACATAGGGCCTGAAGGAGCATATCCAGTAATGGAGGGGAAGGCCCTAATCTTTAAGTACCTTGGAGGGGTAGATGCTTTTCCACTGGTCCACAGGGCAAGGGATGCAGAAAAGTTCTTGGAGCTGCTCGAGCTCATCGAGCCTACCTATGGCGGGATAAATTTGGAAGACATAGAGCATCCTAAGTGCTTTTACATACTTGATGAGGCTAGGAAAAGGCTCAATATACCTGTGTGGCATGATGACCAGCAGGGCACTGCAACGATAACCATGGCTGGTTTAATAAATGCATTGAAAATTGTTGGAAAGAAGATGAGCGATATAAGGATAGTTTTATATGGCGCTGGGGCTGCAAACGTAGCGTTCTATAGGTTACTTAAAAACGTAAAAAAGGACTTAGAAAACGTCGTGGCTATAGCAAGCAAGGGCGTTTTGCACCCTGAGATGGAAGGAATAGATAGGCTAATGGTAAAGAATAAATATCAATACGAGATGGCAATAGAGACGAAGGGGGGAGACCTGCCTGCAGGGGCGAGCGTTGAAGATGCATTTAAAGGTGCTGATGCTGTAATAGCTGCAAGCGTCCCGGGCCCAGGGACAATAAAGAAGTCTTGGATTTCAAAGATGAACAAAAACGCAATTGTTTTTGCGTTAGCAAACCCTGTGCCAGAGATATGGCCGTGGGAGGCCAAGGAAGCTGGTGCAAAGATAGTTGCTACTGGGAGGGGTGACTTCCCAAACCAGATAAACAATAGCTTGGTATTCCCTGGGGTTTTTAGGGGGGTACTAGACGTTAGGGCAAAGACCATTACAGATGAGATGGCGCTTTCTGCATCGTATGAAATAGCTAAATTTGCTGAGGAGAAGGGGCTCAGCGAAGACTATATAGTGCCAACAATGGAGGAGTGGGAGATATATCCAAGGATAGCTGCTTCAGTGGCAACAAAGGCGGTGGAGCAGGGGCTTGCCAGGAAAACAACAACCTATAAGGAAGAACTGGAGAGGGCTAGTGAGATAATAGAGCTCTCTAGGAGGAAGCTAAACATGGCATATGAGATGGGGATGATAAAGGACCCGCTAATTGACTATAAATAGCATTTAAGGCCTTTTCCCAAGCCTTACAAGGAGTCACAAAGATTATTAGCTTGAAAGCACACTTAAGAAGTGGCGATGGTTTTGGTAAAGAAAAGGTTTGGCATAAGCCTCTCAGACAACCTATACGAGAACCTCAATGAGCTTTCAAGCTTACTCCAAAGGAACAGGAGCGAGCTTATAGAGGAGGCCGTTAAGACATTTATCAATGACTACAAGCATTATCTAATACCCCACAACTGCACCGGGGTTATGATAATATCGTGCAAGAGTGAAGACATGGTAAAGTCTATGATAGACAGGTATTCGGATATAGCAAAAACTTATATACACACACATGAGAACAACACCTGCATAGAGATAATATTCATTTCTGGCCCTTCAAAGAAGATAGTGGAGTTCCAAAAGGGGCTGGAAAAGGAGGCAAGGTGCACCTCTAGATATGTTCCCCTCTCGATGTCTAGCTTTGAAGGAGAAGATAAAAGTTGCTGAAGTTTTGCTGCTAAAGGAAGTTTCAAGAAACCTTTCTAGCTAAAACTTTGGCGTCTCAACTATGGACCAAGCAACCTCCCTTGAAGCTTCCAGCTTCCTTTGATGCCCTTCTAAGAACTCCCTTATCATAGAGAACCCCATCGCCTTGCACTCCCCGCAAAGTAGCTTGCCGCCCTTACACCTCTTGTATACGTCGTTTAGCTTGTTATCATCTTCTATCAGCTGGTATATATAAAAATCAAAGACAGGGCACTTCTCAGGCTCCCCGCCGAGCCTGCTCTGCTCCTCTGCAGTGTTCCTTCCTCCAGTCAGCGATGACATGAATTTCTTCCTAGCAACTTCAAGCGGTTCGTTAAGGAATATCGTCGTTTCAGGCCTGCTGCTGCTCATCTTCCCTCCATCTAGCCCCCTCATTAACCTGTGGTAAATGGATGATGGGGGCCTTAGCTCTACTTCCCCTTTCATCCTCTCAGCAAGGTCCCTTGTCAGCCTCAGGTGCGGGTCTTGATCAGCGCCTACAGGCACGAGCACCATCTTGTACCCACCATATTCATCGAGCTGGGGGTGAAGTATGTCTGCAGCCTGCGTTAATGCCGATACTATTTTCCCCGGCGTGATCTCACCATAGATGGATTCGAACTCGCTCGACGTTACCTTTGAGCCGAAGAGCTGTATTAGGGAATGGTAGCTCCCTTTCCTGCTAGTCTGAAAGTAAAACTCCGTCTTCCTTTCATCAAGCCCTATTGCTAGGAGGTTTGCAATGTATTCCTCAACGCCTATCCTTATGGCCTCCTTCCTCTTTATGTGCCTTACTGCATAGGCCTCTGCGTCCGCTATCCCAACGAAGACCTTGAAGCCCAGGTTTTGAAAGTATACTAGCTGCTTCCCCGTTAGGAGGTGACCGAAATGAAACCCACCGCTTGGCACAAAGCCAGTCATTACCGCTACCTTCTCCCCCCTCTTATAGAAGTCTAAGAGGGAGTCGAAGTCCCTGTGGCCAAAGACAATGCCCCTCCTCATGAGGAGGCTCTGCTCTATACCCATCGATTTCATTTTTTCAGCTACTTCCCTAAACGGCCTTATGCCGAAGACCTCATATAGCCTAGAATAGTCCTTTATGTCAGGCCTGCCCCATGGGTCGAGTCTTACTTCAGGCAAATCATTGCACCTTTACTAATTCAGAAACGTAAAGGCTTTTATATATTTAACCCTTCATTGCCAATACCGATACGGTGAAGGATGGAACCCTTAGACCAGGTAGACTATGAGTTGCTCGATAGGATTGCAGAGCTGATGCCGATAACCATTTCAGAGCTCTCTAGGGCAACTGGATGGAGCAAGAGCATGGTAGATAAGAGGGTCAGGAAGCTCCTACGCCACGGCCTCGTAGAAGTAAGGGTTCAGGGGAGGGTTTCTATAATAACGGCAAGGGAAGAAAAGAACCCAGCAGTGACAATAGGGATACTGAGGGCCAGCGAGTACCCATATATTATCAAGTTTGTGAAGCTCCTTAAAGGGGTTTACGAACACGTAAACATAAAGGTATATGACGATGCGTTTAAGGAGGCAATGGACCTTTCCACCGGAAGGATAAAGCTTGCAATGGCCCCAGCGATCTCTTTACTTATCATGAATAGGATGAGCAGGGGCAGGGTGTTTATAATAGGAGGGGGTAGTGGGCATGGTAGCGGCATAGTGACAAACCCCGGTGGTGCTAATGGGCACACAACTTCCATGATGTCCTCAATGGAGCTCTGTGCGGAAATAAGCAGGCTGGAGATGCCAAGGGTATATAGCAGGAGCGGTTGGGAGATGATGGAAAAAATAGAAAGGGGTCTAGTGAGGCATGCCGTGCTGTGGGAGCCATACTTGACCTTTGCTAAGAAGAGGAGCTATAGCGTGGAGGGGTGCGACTTAGAGGTCTGTTGCCTTCTAGGGGCGCACTCATCCTTGCGTGAGGACTTCGAGAAGATCGGGAGGCTCTTTTCTTCCTCAGTCTCCGCTGTAAAGGGTGCTGACATTGAAGGCTATTCAAGGATAATAGGGATGCCCACTAACCTAGTTAAGGAGAGCATTATGAGCTACACCTTTTTTGAGGAACCTGACAAGAACTACTTAAAGAGGGTATTGGGTAGCATGAGGAAGATAAGCCTACCAGGGACTATAGTTTCTGATGCAATCATGTAGCCCCTAGGTCCCTTAGGAGTAGCCTAAGCTCTATCAGGAGGTTAGGCACGGCCGACATGAGCGTTGTTAAAAGTGGTCCTTTTATGTATTCTACTATTGCCTTCCACTCCCCCTTTTCCCTATTGGTGCTATAGGCCTCAAGGGACCTCTTAACGAGCCTATAACCCGCTAGGAATGCCCTTGCATAGGAGAAGAAGACTGCTATGTCCCAAGCCGCCTTTTTTGTTGAGTAGCTGCTAGCCTGCTCCAGGTCGATTATATATACCTCCTTATCCGTTATTATGAAGTTCCCAGGGTTTGGATCCCCTAGGGCAAAGCCCCCATTATGAATAGTAGCGAGCGCCTCGCCTATTTTTTCCCAAGCCTTTGGATCCTTGCTCTTCAGCGCAACTTCCCCTTCTATAAACTCCCTCACCATCTTAGACCAATACCTATCTGGACATACTGCATAAACCCTTGGCGTCGGAATTACCTTCCTTAGCTCAAGAAGGTGCCTATATTCGTTGCTTAGCCTCCCAAGCGGCGTCTGCCTAAATGGGTAGATGGAGGCAGAGACTGCCCCTGCCATAAACCACTTCAACGAACCGTACATATATTCCTTTATGACAACCTTCCTTTTTCCATCATTGCATATTTGGCTCCCTGAGAGTATGCTTGGCCTGTTGCACTTGTATTCCTTCAGATAGGAATCGTCTTCGCTTCCGCAATCCATTCTTATTTCCCCTTCCGGAAGGGAGAGCAATTTATATGGCCTAAGGATGAGATCCTCAGGCTTGCACTTCTGCATTCCGACCCATTGTTTCCCAGAGCTCAGCGATATCAAGCCTAGTATCACGTTTTTACCTATGTTGCCGATGAGCTTTGTCCTGCTAGAGGATATTGCTTTTCCCATTAGGGTAACGTAGTTACCATCTAGCTTTCCTATATATGTGATATACTTTTTGTATTCCTCCCTAAGTCCATCAACGCCAACTTCTTGGAGCGCTTGGTTTAATATGCATGGATATGCATTTTTTATAAGCGACATCCTTGATATGGGGATAAATTCAATGGGTATTTTAACAAGGTTTACCATGCCGTCAAGCCTCTGTTTGACCTCATAACCCTGCTCCACCGTTATCCTTGTTTTGTAGTATTCTTCAAGCCTCTTTAATGAGCCATTACACCTTACTGGGGGTATTAAGAGCCCCGAGAGGTAATCTCCAAGGACGCCTGTTTTCACATCCGCCAAAAGTATCGAGTCCCCAACTACGATCTCGTTTTCTGCTTTGAAGGTAGGGGGCCTGAACCCGCTTACAACCTCTACCCTGTAGCCCGGTCCCTCTATTATTCCTTCCAAGTTACTGCACCTTCCTCCACAAAACCCTTCCATCCCTATCTGTTACCTTTGTTATCCTATGCAAGGGAATCGTCGTTTCATTATCCTCTAAAGTTATAGCCCAATTGCTTACAGCAATTACCTTAGAGGAGCTTATGTAGAGCTCCCTAGCGCCGTGCTCCGGGCTCCTATCTATGTAATATATAAGGCATTCTTCTCTGGCGTATACTGCCCTGTAGAGTATGTCCCTCAACGCACCTCTCCTTTTGCCCATCCAATCGCCACTTTCATATATTAGCACTAGGCCTTATCATGTTTTCTAATTTTCCTCTAGTAGCGTTTAACGGTAGCTAATGTCTAACGTCTAGGTCTCACAAAGATAGCAAAAAGGGTCTATGGGGACAGGCGCATGAAATACAGGGTTCAGAAGCCCCTCGAGAATGTCAAAAGGGGAGCTCCCCGTTTCTAGAGCCTACGGGGGTTATGTTGCAGGTAGCTATAGTTTGCAACATGAACCCGAAGACAGAGCCGTTACTTCCTGTAGGGCTCGAGGGCTGCACTAGGCTAGGGAGGATCCAGATCCTCAAGTCTAGGTCCTCGTCGTCCTCCTCCGGCGCGCTTTCTTGGTGCTTTACCGTTCTGATTATCCGCTACTTTTGAAACTTTTGAAATAATCGTAGCAGATAACCTTCCAACCTCCCACCTTCATTAGCTGGCTTTCGGGGGGAACGGAAACTCCCCACA
>WAJZ01000143.1 GCA_015523575.1 Candidatus Hestiella acidicharens
CCGTTCTGGTCATCCGCTACTTTTGAAACCTTTGAAATAATTGTAGCGGATAACCTTCCAGCCTCCCGTTTTCATTAGCTGGCTTTCGAGGAGAGAAACCCCACATCTTCAAAGCTATCCCATAATCATGACTATCTTTGGAAAATATTAAATGCTTCATTTATTGCTATCTATGAAACAACCCCTCTTAAGGGTTATGAAATCATATAGATATGACATAAAACACTATTTTCTTAGCTAGCTTCCCCTCAAGTTCTGCTATGCCAAGCTTAACTACCTTATCGGATCCTGAACTAGCCCTTAAATATTAAGGAAACTGTGAGAGCCCTTGCTCTAAGGAAGAAAGTGCAACTTCTATGCTCCAGGCGGGCTCATAGGTTGTTGCACCCTCTTCTTCAACTTCCTTTCCTTGAGCCTACGAATTAGGCCATATATCGTTATCATAGCCCCTATAAGTCCTAGGAAGAAGCTTGCTACAAAAGAGATATATGCCGGAAGTATCGAGAGGCTTAAAATGGCGTAGCTAAAATAGAGTGGAACCGTGTAGTTATTTATGAATACAAGGGTTCCATTCTTTGATGTGGCTATCGCATAAACGTTCCCATTTTGTGCCTGTGAAATCTTTCCATTATTAAACTTTATTTCAAGGGGGTAGGAAGAATTGTATATCAAGACCTTAGCGCCTGATAAATAAATAGAAAAAGTCTTGTTAGGTAGCAACTTCATTGTTGTCTTATTCATCTGTGCTTCAGCCTTTTTTATTGACTTCGAGAGCGTGCTTTGCAAGGAATAGGGGGAAACAACCACTAGTAAGACCACAGCTATTATTAATAATACAATCCCGACCTCTATTAATGCCTTGCTACTTGTCAATCCAAACACACTACCAGAGTTAAGTATGGAGGATTAAATAGGTTAGTGCCTGTCCTTCATCAACCACCCGGAGAATCCTAGGGCCCACACCATGTCTGGATAGACTATCATCCTCTCCATACCACCATAACCTATTGGTCCGTAGAAGCTTAAGATATACATAATAAGTGAGGCAAGGCTTATTGAACCCAATATAGGCCATAGTGGTATTCTGCCCTTCTTGTAGGCGAAGGCAGGATAGGAGGAAATAGAGGCAAAAAGAAAGACAATTAAGGCAAATATTGTATGGAGGTGATGAGGTGAAGTTTCTGGGAACACACCCACGCCAGCCGCGCCTATCCCAGCGATTATTAGAAAAGCCCTTAGTACCCTAGATTCGAGGAGGGATCCTCCAACTATGAGGAGCACACCTAGTATTAATATGCTAGTGTTGAATATTATTGCAGTGTTACCGACCCCGAGGTCACTTATGTAGTTTCCATATATAGTATAATGAGGGTAAAGGCTCTCGGCAATAATCATGAAAATCAAAAACTGGAAAACGCCCACAAATATTAATACGCCTGAAGCTTTGTCCCTATTCATAACGACACCATGATATAATGTCTTTTTAAATATAAAAACTTTTGTTCACAAATATTTAAAAAATACAAAAATTGTGTTTCATAAATTGGCTCTACTGATCATTTCCCTAGGCGCTCATTTCGATTTACTTTATGTAAACTCATGATAATACCTAGAGAGTTTCATCTCACCCAAGAATTTATTAATCCCTATTATGGGTGGAACTCCCTAGAGGCAACCTTAAACAAACCTGAAATACAGGGAATGGCTCTCTAGGAACAAATGGTGAAGCCTTCAATTACTTGAATTAGATGCAAGGGTTGCAGTATGCAATAAGCAAAGCAAATACTACAAATGCTATATTTGAATACATCGAGTTCATCCCGACCCTTTTAATTTCCATAATGTTTTTCAATTTGTTCCCAGAGAGTAGGACTGCAATAAATGAAGGTATATACATGGCTAGCATTATGTAGTTCTTTGTTATTAGATACGTTACGGCAGCCCCTATTGATATAATTGCCGAAGTAGAACCAACCAATAATACCTTATCTATTTTCCTGAAGGGAAGTTTGTACTCAACAATAATAGCTATTACAACAGCAAATATCGTCCAAGAAAGTATTATCGCAAACGTGTAGCCTTCTATATTGCTACGTATCATAAGGTACCATATAAGCGAAATTGAAGAGACAAAGCCAGACCCAGCTATGTATGAAAGGTCTAGCCTTTTCTTATAGGAGAAAAGGGCATAGATAAAAAGTAGGGAAAGCGGTAAAATTAGGTATATATTATAGGCCTTTATAAAGACCAGGTATGGTATAACGAGGATTATAGCTAGCAGTACCAACTTTGGGGTTATTTTAATTACCCTGTTTTTCATATAGTTAAACGCAAATATATCGGCAATGGCATTTGCTATTGTAATCCAAGTGGCTATTAGAAACCTCCTCGAAAGGGTTACTGCTATTATAAGCGAGAGCGTCATTAATGAAACTAACCCATATGACATAGCGTTTTTTCCTTTAGATGCCATGCCAAATCCCAGTAGTTGTAAAAATCGGAGAAGCTTTTTATCCTTGCATTATGAATAGCCTAAAAAAGATCTTTATAGAAATTATTATATTGGATCCCTTACTAACTGACCCGTTACGCAGTGGATGCCCCCTCCGCCCTTAACCATTTCATCTATCTCAACTGTTATTGTATCAACGGCATTTTCCTCAAGGACCTTCTTTACTGCGTCGCAACCCTCTCCAATCACAACCTTGTTGGGTTCTATTGTAACGAAATTCAGGCAAAGCCTTTTCTTCAAGTCACCAGAAACTTCCTTGTAGTCAAGCGTAATTATATTAAACCCTAGGTCCTTAAGCCTCTCAGCAACTTCAAATGGAAAGAGGTCCTTTATAGTTATGATTGTATCCTCGTTTATCTGAGAGACATATTCATCGATGTGTATCCTGTTTAATGGAGTCTGTATTACAAATACGTTCTTGAAACCACTTGATGTTAATGCCTCAGTAAAGGCATTGATTCCACTTCTATTTGTCCTTTCTCCAATACCAATTAAGGCCGTCTCGCTGTTTAATATTATTGCATTCCCTCCTTCAAAGATTTCGCCATTCTCCATTTTCTTCAAGACAGGATACCTTAATTCACTTAAGACCTTTTCATATTCTACCTCTTCCCCTCTCCTAACATCGTGTCTGAAGTTTGAAAGTATAAAGCCTTGAGGGGTCATGATGAATGGGTCTCTTGCATAAACGCCGTTTGGCTTATCTTCAAGCCCTTTTATTAAGTTTATCTTAACGCCTTCGTTTTTATACACTTCCATTAAATTTAATACTTCCTCTTTGAACTTCTCCTTATCAACTGTTGAAGAAAAGAGGTACTTGCTGTAGTTATCCTCCGTTACCAAGTCTAGCTCCTTTCCAGGAACGTGCATCAGCACTTCCCTTAGCCTTCCAACCTCTGAGTTTATATATATTAC
>WAJZ01000144.1 GCA_015523575.1 Candidatus Hestiella acidicharens
AGCGGATAATCAGAACGGATAAGGGTAACTGGCTGGAGATCCAGTCTCTTAGTGTATTGCAGTTCCTTATAAAGGCTCAATGAAACCGTGCTTATTTCTCCCTTTTTCTAATTTTTATTGTAGAATGGTAGTGGGATAACTTTTGAATGACAAATTTTAAAATTATTTGGAGTACGTAACGTACGGGGATAATCTTTGAGTGGCTGTAATTTGTCGATGCACTTGCCAGAAAACCTAGTTGACGAATGGATAAGAGAAGATATACCATTCATGGATCTCACAACGAGCATACTAGGAATAGCTAATAGGCCAGCTAAGGCAAGCATTATACTACGTGAAAGAGCTGTTATGTGTGGTCTTCAAGAGGCAAGTGCTATATATAGGAGGCTAGGTGCTTTTGTAGAGAATAAGATCGTAGAAGGCACCTGGGGGGAGCCAGGGCAAGAGCCCATGGTTCTACAAGGCACTAGTGGTCAACTACATGCTGGATGGCGAGTAGCCCAAACTCTTGTATCAATAGGCTCGGGGGTAGCAACCTATACCCAGTTAATGGTAGAAAAGGCCAGAAAGGTTAACCCAAAAGTAATTATAGTTGCTGCACGCAAGGCACCTCCTGGCCTAAGACATTTATATTATCATTGCGTTCTATGCGGAGGAGCAACACCTCACCGTATTGGTATAAGTGATACTGTGTTAATTTTTCCTAATCATACAAGGTTGCTTAAAGGTATAGATGGGGTTATAGATAGGATCAAGGAGGCAAGGTCTCTTATAGGTGAACGCCAAGTTGTTGTTGAGGTTGAGAACCTTGATGAAGCTATTAAGGCAGCAAAGAGTGGCGTTATAGATGAAGTACAACTAGATCATGTTATGCCAGATAAGCTCTACTCATTTGTTACAAAGATACGCGAGGTTAATGATAAAGTGAGGATAGCCGTTGGTGGTGGTATAAACCTTGATAACATAGAAAAATACGCTACTACTGGTGTTGATGTAATAGTCACTAGCGCGCCCTTCTGGGCAAGGCCAATTGATCTTACTACCAGGATAGAAGAGTTAGATTAAAAGGTATGTCACGCTAAGCTTTAGTTTCTACATTTTCATACTTCATCATTACTTCTTAGCTACCGCATGGCTGATCAAAATAAGATACCTATATAGATCGTTGCTAAAGGTTTGTGATAACTCTCTTATTGCTTATCATTTCTTTAGTTTGCCTATGTTACCTCTAGATTAGCTACCAATACTTCTAAGCATTCAAGCCTGAATTTTATTATAATTCATACCAAGTTGGCTTTAGTTTTTTATAATAAGCCTTTACTTTTCTAGAGGAGATACGATTCCCTAAAATCTCCTAATTCTTCCTAAAATCTTAGGAAAAGTTATATATTAGCAGGTAGATATAAAGCTTAAGGAACTTGGAGGGTTATTATATTGGTACATCAGGAATTCATAAAGAAAGGGCGCGAGTGGGAAGATCTATATAGGGATAGGTACAATCACGCAAAGAGGGTCAGGTCTACGCATGGAGTTAATTGTACTGGATCGTGCAGTTGGTTTATCTTTGTCAAAGATGGGGTTATAATTACCGAAATGCCGGCAACTGACTACCCAATAATAAATGATGACGTACCTCCCTATGAGCCACGTGGATGTTCTAGGGGGGCTAGCTTTTCTTGGTATGAATATTCGCCTCATAGAATAAAATATCCATACATAAGGAAATCCTTGTTAAGGTTGTGGAGAGAGGCTTTAGAAAAATATAATGACCCAGTTTCTGCATGGGAATCTATAGTCGAAGATAAGGATAAGTCAAGGTTGTATAAAGAAGAGAGAGGAAAAGGTGGGTTTGTGAGGTCTACATGGAAAGAAGTTACAGAATTGATTTCATCATCAATTGTATATACAATTAAAAAATATGGTCCAGATAGGATATTTGGGTTTACTCCAATACCTGCAATGTCAATGGTAAGCTACGCTTCTGGCACTAGATTTTTGTCTTTAATCGGCGGAGTTGTCATGAGCTTCTATGACTGGTACGCAGATTTACCCATAGCATCTCCCCAAGTATGGGGAGAACAGACAGATGCGCCTGAAAGCGCTGATTGGTATAATGCAACATATATCATAGATTGGGGGACAAATATTGCAATGACCAGAACGCCAGACGCACACTTCTATGCGGAGGCAAGGTATAGGGGTACTAAGGTAGTTGCTGTTTCACCAGATTATGCAGACTTTGTTAAATTTGCAGACGTATGGATCCATCCAAGGCCTGGTACAGATGGGGCACTAGCGCTAGCAATGGCACATGTGATAGCTAAGGAGTTTCATGTAGATAGAAAGGTGGAATATTTTGAAAATTATTTAAAAAGGTTTACAGACGCACCATTCCTAATATTGCTGAAAAGGAGAGGCAATGAATATGTATTGGATAGATTCCTAAGGGCATCACATATTGATAATGTTGAAAAGGGGGAGTGGAAACTCGTCGTATTTGATAAGAAAAGAGGAAGACTCTCAATACCAAATGGATCTATAGGGTTTAGATGGTCTGAAGGGAGTAAATGGAACCTAAAGATGGAAGATTCCAGGGATGGGGCTGAGATAGATCCTACACTAACTTTTCTCGGTTTACATGATGATCTTGTAAGTTTGAGCTTACCGGTCTTTGACACCCCTAGGTTCGTTACAAGAGAAGTACCTATAAAAAGGATTAAAATGAAGGATGGAAAAGAAGCTTACGTGACGACAGTTTTTGATGTTTTGCTAGCGAATTTAGGAGTTAAGAGGGGAAACCTTAAGGGATATCCAGAGTCGTATGAGGAAGATGAACCCTATACGCCCAGGTGGCAGGAAAGTATAACAACAGTTCCTAAGGACCTAGTAATAAAAATAGCTAGGGAATTTGCAAAAAATGCAGAGGAGAGTGGCGGTAAATCCCTTGTTCTACTAGGGGCTGGGGTTAACCATTGGTTCCATAGTGACTTGCTTTACAGGGGAATAATAACTATCTTGCTGCTAATAGGTGCTGTCGGTGTAAACGGTGGCGGATGGGCACATTATGTAGGCCAAGAGAAGGTAAGGACATTTGAGGGATGGAATACAATAGCATTTGCCAGGGATTGGGTTCCTGCAACAAGGTTACAGAATACCACATCTTGGGTATACTTCCATACAGACCAATGGAGATATGATGGCCTTACAATGAATAAGCTTTCACTAGATAAAACGTTATATGAGCATCCAGCCGATTATAATGTGTTAGCAGTGAGGAGAGGATGGTTACCTTTTTACCCTCAATTTAACGGGAATCCATTAGAGATAGTTAGGGACAAAGGTGAAAATGCCGTAGAAAAAACCTTAAACTTGATAAGGTCCAACGACCTTTCATTTTCGATATCTGACGTAGATAATACCATAAACTTTCCTAGAATATTATTTGTTTGGAGAGCTAACCTCTTATTCTCTAGTGGAAAGGGAAGCGAATACTTTTTAAAGCATCTTCTTGGAACCCACAACTTTGTTGAAAACGTTGAGAAGGCAAAAGGAAAGGTAAGGGAAATAAAGTGGAGAGACCCAGCCCCGCAAGGTAAGCTAGACCTACTAGTAACCTTGGACTTTAGAATGAGCGGAACGGCGCTCTATTCCGATATAGTGCTACCGGCAGCTACGTGGTATGAAAAACATGACCTTAGCTCAACCGATATGCATACCTTTGTTCATCCATTTAATCCTGCTATAGATCCACCATGGGAGTCTAAAAATGATTGGGATATATTTAAGCTTATAGCAAAGAAATTTTCGGAGCTTGCAAAAAAGCATCTGGGTAAAAAGATCGATGTTTTATACTTACCCTTAATGCATGATACCCCAGATGAGATATCACAACACCTATTGGATAAAGATGCTTTAGATAGAGACCAGCTAATGGAAGAAGAGTTCGTTCCTGGTAAAACCATGGGTAAAATAGTTGCTGTTGAAAGGGATTATACAAAGATACATGATATGATGATTACTATAGGGCCATTAGTAAAAGAAAAGAGCTTGAAGTTCTTTGGTATAGATGTAAACCTTGCAGAAGAATATGAAGAGTTAAAGAAGGATATAGGAGAAGTAAATGGCAAACCAAGCATTTTAGATGATATAAACGTCGCAGAGGCTATATTAAGATTCAGTTCTGGTACAAACGGTGAGGTAGCGAAAAGGGAATATAAATATGTTGAGAAGGTAACCGGGCTCAATCTTTCAGACCTTTATGATGGTATTAGTGAAATAAAGTATAGATTCAAAGACCTTGTCTCTTCTCCAAAGAGGGTGGTAGACACACCTATAGAATCCGGTATAGTAAAGAAGGGCAGAACTGCGTCTTCATTTACTTTTAACATAGAATACCTTGTTCCTTGGAGAACCCTTTCAGGAAGGCAACACTTCTACTTAGATCATCCTCTAATCCTTGAAGAAGGAGAGGGTTTACCTGTGTATAAGCCACCACTTAATGAAGACTTTGTTCCAGGAGAAGAAAAGGGTTTGGTAATAAGGGTTCCAACTCCTCACGGAAAGTGGAACATGCATACTACATTTATGGATAACTTGTTTATGTTGCAGCTCTTCAGGGGTGGTCCAGTAATATGGCTTAATGAAGAAGAAGCGAAGGAAGCTGGCATAAATGATAACGATTGGGTTGCTGTTAAGAATGAAAATGGTGTTGTCGTTGTAAGGGCTGTGCTTTCCCATAGAATACCTAAAGGTATTGGCTACCTATATCACGCGCAGGAGAGAACCGTTAATGTTGGTAAGTATAAAGGGATTCCAGGAGGTGCGCACAATGCAATAACAAGGGTTCAGGTAAAGCCTACGGAGATGATTGGTGGATATGCTCAATTCTCTTATTTCTTAAATTATTATGGGCCTGTGGGAACACAAAGGGATGCGATAGCCCTCGTAAAGAAGGTGGAGGAAAAATGAAGGTTATGATGAATTGGATGATGGTCTTTAACCTTGATAAATGCCTAGGTTGTGGTGCATGTACCATAGCTTGCAAAAACTTATGGACCAACAGAGAAGGAACCGAATATATGTTTTGGAATAACGTGGAGACTAAGCCTGGAAGAGGGTATCCAGTTGATTGGGAGGACCAGGAAAAGTGGCATGGGGGTTGGATATTAACAAAGGATGGGAAGCTGAAACTAGCTATTGGTGGAAGGGTTGCAAGGTTAATGCAAATATTTCACAATCCATACTTACCTACAATCGATGATTATTCGGAGCCATATACCTTTACATACAAGAACTTGGTTAAGGCAGAAGGGGATGGCACTCAACCAACGGCAGAACCAGTTTCTCTTATAACAAAGAGACCCCTCAGAATAAATTGGGGCAGCAACTGGGAGGATGACCTTGCAGGTGGAAGCCAAAACGTTGTGAATGATCCAAATATAAGAAAACATTTACAAAACAAGATAAAGGCCGATTTCGCGAGAGCTTTTATGTTTTACCTCCCTAGGATATGTAATCATTGTCTAAACCCATCTTGCGTTGCAGCTTGTCCTGCAGGGGCTATGTATAAGAGGCATGAAGATGGCATAGTTTTAGTAGATCAGATGAAGTGCAGAGGATGGAGGTTCTGTGTATCTGCATGCCCTTATAAAAAAGTTTACTATAATTGGAGTACTGGAAAGTCAGAGAAGTGCACATTATGTTTTGCAAGGCTTGAAAATGGTGAACCCCCGGCATGCTTTCAGGGATGCGTGGGGCGTATTAGGTATATAGGCCCTGTGCTTTACGATGCTGACAGGGTTGTGTGGGCAGCCTCTGCCCCCGATCCAAGG
>WAJZ01000145.1 GCA_015523575.1 Candidatus Hestiella acidicharens
AATATTCATTAGCGTAGCCCTTAATGAACCGCTAACAAAGATGAGGTTTACGGGGTATGGTCACCAAAGTTATAAAAATAGCGAAAATACCATATAGAGGTAACCAACACCTTTCTAAACTCTTTATTAATCCTAGGGTCTTTCCAGTTTATGGGTGTGCATCATGACGAGGGTTGCAGTAATAGACGATAAGAGCTGTAAGCCGAAGAAGTGCAATTATGAATGCATAAGCGTATGTCCAATCAATAAAAGTAAGAGAGGCATTGCTATAGATGCTGATAGGTCTGCTAAGGCTAAACCGATTATATATGAGGATGTTTGTATAGGATGCAACCTTTGTGTTAAGGCATGTCCCTTTGGTGCGATATCTATAATCAACCTGCCTGAAGATTTGGAAAAAAACGTGACGCATAGATACGGAAAAAATGGTTTCAAGCTCTACGGGCTCCCAATACCAAAGCCTGGCCATGTTATTGGCATCTTAGGGAAGAATGGGACTGGAAAAACGACAGCTATAAGGATACTTGCCGGGGAGATAATACCTAACCTAGGCAACGTTGAGGAGGAGGTGGAGTATGATGATATTATAAGGAGGTTTAGGGGAAGTGAGCTCCAGGCCTATTTCCAGAGACTAGCAAACAAGAGCGTTAGGGTTGCCCACAAAATACAATACATAGACCTGGTTCCTAGACATATTAAGGGTAGTGTAAGGGAATTGCTTAAGAAGGCTGATGAAAAGGGGAACTCCTTGGAGCTGGCAAAGCGCTTGGGCTTAGACAAAGTTTTTGATAGAAATGTGAAGGACTTAAGCGGAGGTGAGATTCAAAAGCTTGTAATTGCCGCAACCCTCAGCAAGGAGGCAGACGTTTATATATTTGATGAACCGAGCAGCTATTTAGATATAAGGGAGAGGGTGAATGCCTCGAAATTAATAATGGATGAGGTAAAAAATGACAAGTACTTCTTGGTAGTAGAACACGACCTTGCGCTTCTGGATTACTTGAGTAACTACATCCACATAATGTATGGTGAACCAGGGGTTTATGGTATTACATCAAAACCCTACGGCGTTAGGGCTGGTATAAACAACTTCCTAGATGGCTACCTCCCTAGTGAAAACATGCTCATAAGGAAGGAGCCTATACAGTTCAAGAGGATCCTTTTGCAACAAGCTAAGGGTATTGGGGATGACAAGAACTATAAATACTTGGAGTGGTCTCATGCAAGGATTTCAAGGGGCTCTTTTCAGCTTGAGGTAGAGGATGGATATGCAATGAATGGCGAGGTTATTGGAATCGTTGGTCCTAATGCCATAGGAAAGAGCACTTTTATCAGCTTCTTAGCTGGAGCCTTAGAGGCAGAAGAGGGTAGTGTGATAACATATGGAGGAGTAGAAATAAGCTATAAACCTCAATATGTAGGTCCGGAAACCTTCCCCGAAGGCCATACTGTTAAAGAAGTGCTGGCGTCTTCCAATCCAGAAGCCCTTATACCAAATTCATGGCTTTATCTAGAGCTAATTAAAAAGCTTAACCTACATAAGCTATTTGATAGAAAAACGAGGACTTTAAGCGGAGGTGAGATTCAAAAGCTTGCAATTGCCGCAACCCTCAGCAAGGAGGCAAATATATATTTGCTTGATGAGCCCTCGGCCCACCTTGATGTAGAAGAGAGGTTAGCAGTAGCAAAGATCATTAGGAGGCTGACCGAGATGAGAAAAGTAACTGCATTTGTCGCTGAACATGACATAGTAGTATTGGACTTCATAAGTGATAGGATTATGGTTTTTGTGGGGGAGCCCAGCATCAGAGGGGTTGCAAGAAGACCAAAAGAGCCTAAGAAGGCAATGAATGATATACTCTCAGAACTGAACATAACGATACGGAGGGATGAGCAAAGCGGTAGGCCTAGAATAAACAAGGAAGGAGCGTATTTAGATAGGCTTCAGAAGAGCAGGAAAGAATATTACGCTACTGCTTAGGAGGTTCATTTCTGAGGGCTGACAACAATTTCTTAGCAAGGGTTTTTACATCTATGCGATTTTTAAATTTTGGGTGTGGCTTGTAAAGCCTATTTCTTACTTAGATGAAGTCCTGCTTTCCGAAGGAACCTATAGTTTTCACTTATAATTGCAGCAATGCTAAAGAAAAGGTGCAACCTTCATACCTATATAGGATGGGAAAGGCGACTACATGAGCTTTGCTAGATGCGTTATAGCGTTATTTGCCTATAATATCATTTTAAAATAGTATCTATGAATACGTTGCCATAAAAGTTAGTTATATGCCACGTTTAAATATTTTCTATCCCCTTCAGTTTTTATAGCTCAACATTCGCATGCCTGTTCTTCATTTCCTCTTCGGTTATGTTCAGCCTAGCCATTAGGCTGTAGACAATACCATCAAGGAATATCATGGTTGTATCCTCAAAGAGGGTGCCTAGGGGAGCGAATGGTTCATGCAAGCCTAAGATTTGCCTTGCAAAATAATTGTCCATCTTGCTAATTTTTGACCTACCAGGTATCTTTACAACTAGGTCTGCTATAGAGCCGATCGGAGAATCCTCAAAGGTTGTGAGCGCCACGACTTTTGACCCTACCCTTTTTGCGGCCTCTGCAGCATCTACTATAACTTGTGTCCTACCAGAGCCAGAAATAGCTATTGATAAGTCCCCCCTCGTTACGCTTGGGACTATGGTTTCACCCAAGACGTAGGAGTTAAAGCCCATGTGAAGTAGCCTCATTGCAAATGCCTTTCCAACAAGTCCGCTCCTTCCTGCCCCCATGACCAATACCTTAGATTTCCTCTTGTAGGCGTTCAGTAATTCATTAATGAATGATTCGACTTCGCTTTGCTCTATGAATTCTGTTGCTCTAGTGATAAAGTTGGTTATCTCTCTCATCGCCTGCAACGCCATGCTACTTCCATTATTTTCCAAGGAACTCACCAGTTAAGCTTTTACATAGCTTGAAATTAAAAACCTTTAATCTGGACTATAACGCCTAATTGGTAACGCTTTGTTTGAAGGTTTTTGCGTTTTTCAATTAAAAATAATATGCTGAATGTTATTATTATATTGGGACTGAAATTGGAGACCCTTAGGCTAGTTCTAGTTGGCATAGAGGGTTCGAATAACCTCGGATATATACTTAGGCTCGTAGAAAACTTTGATGTAAACGAAGTGTATCTTGTTTCTCCAAAGGCAAGTGGGGCAGAGGCCTTGAGGTATGCTGCAAGAGCCAGTAGCATCCTCTATGGAGTCACTGTGGTTCCAAGTTTGAAAGATGCGCTGAAAGGGGTGGAATTTTCTATATGCACTTCAGACGAGAGTTCTACTAAGGACATACTCAGGGTTGCAATAGGTCCAAAGGAAGCCTCTGAGCTTGCTTCAGGTGTTAGTGGAACTGTTGCTCTTGTTCTGGGAAGGGAAAGCGTTGGTTTGACTAGGGATGAAATTATGCAATGCAATGTGCTTTGCACAATACAAACTTCTAGCAGGTATAGGGCTTTAAACGTGTCAAATGCTGCCTCAATTTTACTATATGAAATATATATGAAGAGGTATAAGGAGCGTTCTCATGAAGTTCCAGAAAAAAAGACTATAGATCTTATAGTTGCTTATATGAAGGCCTTAACCTCGGGACTATTTGCTGAAGGGGAAGCACAAGATATAATATTGGCTGTCAAGAGGATTGCATCTAAGTCTGACAAAGGCGAGGCAGGAAGGCTCCTTAAGGCACTAAGTAAGATTTGCATCAGGGATGGATGTAAAGGCAAGCTAGAGTTAGACGAATCGCGGTAGCTTTTTAATAATGCTTTCTAAGCTGCCTCTGCAAAGGATTCTACTAGGTAATAGGAAAGCTCATCCTCATCCTCCTTCGTAACGTAAAACCTTTTCTTCTCAACAAGCTCCTTATTATATATCTCCTTGCTCACTCCTTTCACCCATTTAATATGTTTGTAGACGAACGGTTATAAGTATGTGTACAACTAATATTCGTCAATTGTCTATTTACAGCATGTCCAATCTCGCTGAGGTTTGTAGATAGCAGGGTTTTGCCTTAATGAATTTTGAACAAGATTCAGTTCTATGTTTATGATTTAGTTATAGTTTAGGAGTAATTCTTATAAAGGCGGATGAAGTGGGGGAAGCCTCAAGGTGGGTAGCTCACATAAGCTAATAAAGAATAAACATATTATATAAATGTTAGGTGCAAGGAATGTCCCAGATAATGTTTTGTCCAAAGTGCGGGAGCTTAATGAAGCCTAAGCGAATAAATGGAAAGCTATACATGGTCTGTCCAAAGTGCGGGTATAAGGTTGAGGCTGACCCTAAGAAGGTTTCATCTTCGCTAAAGATGAAAGAAACTATACAGCACACTCCTAAAGACAAAACAATAGTAGTAGATGCTGAAGCCCTGCCACCAACAGCACAAGTATTAAAGGGGGTAGCCATCTGTCCAAAGTGCGGTAATGATGAGGTTATTGTTTGGATGGTGCAAACAAGGGCCGCTGATGAACCTCCTACCAGGTTTTACAGGTGCACGAAGTGTGGCTATACATGGAGAGAATATGCATAATTTTTACAATATCCTACCTTGATCCTCTCTAAGTTTTACGTATAGAAAGTTTATTATAGGAACATATAAAGATTGTATTGAGAAAAGGTGGGAATATTGAAATATATAGTTGCATCTGCCTGGCCATATTCAGATTACGTACCGCATTTAGGGACTGTAATACACTTACTGAGCGCCGATGTTTACTCAAGGTATCTTCGCTTGATGGGACATGAAGTGGTTTTTGTTACTGGTAGTGACGAGCATGGAACACCTATTGAGCTAGAGGCGAGAAAAAGGAAGGTAAATCCGAGGGAGCTTACCGACCAGGTACATGAGTACAACTTGGGGCTTTTTAAAAAACTAAACCTAAGCTTCAGCCTCTACTCTAGAACTGAGAGTGAAGTACACAAGGATTTTGTAAAGAAATTTTTAATGCATCTATATAACTTAGGCTATATATATCCAGTAGAAGAAGAATTACCGTATTGTCCTAACGATAAAATTTTTCTTCCAGATAGATACGTTGTAGGTACATGCCCCTATTGTGGCTATGAGGATGCAAAGGGGGACCAGTGTGATAGGTGCGGGAGGTTGCTAACACCAAAGGATTTAATAAACCCTAGGTGTGCAATTTGCGGTGCTACCCCAGAGTGGAGGAAGACAAGGAACTATTATATAGACCTTTCAAAGGTACAGGATAAGATATATGATTGGTTACAAAGGATTCAAAAGATAACTGAGAACGTGAGAAAGTACAGCATTTCTTGGATAAAGCAGGGGCTGAAGCCTAGGAGCATAACGAGGGACATACCTTGGGGCATCGAATCCCCATTCCCTTCTTCAAAAGGAAAGACCATTTATGTCTGGTTTGATGCCCTTTTGGGTTACTTGAGCGCAACAAAGGAATATTTTATGAGAGAGGGAAAGGGAGAAACTTATTGGGAGAAATATTGGAAGGATGAGGGCACGAGGTCGGTCTATTTTATCGGAAAGGACAACATACCTTTTCATTCGATACTGCTTCCAGGCTTGTTGATAGCATCTGAAAGCGACTACATATTGCCTTGGGGGATAAGCGCAACCGAGTACCTTATGTATGAAGATAAAAAATTCAGCAAGAGCAGAAAAATAGGCATATGGCTTGATGAAGCAATAAAGATAATGCCTCCAGACTACTGGCGCTGGGTACTCATTAGGATGAGGCCAGAGGGAGGGGATTCAAATTTCACTTGGAAGGAGTTTCATAGGATAGTAAATAATGAGCTCAACGACGATATAGGAAACTTTGTTTATAGGGTACTTTCTTTGATAAAAAGTAGGTTTAACGGAGTTATACCTTTCCCTGAAAGAATTGATGACATCGAGGCTGAGACCACAAGCAAAGTAATAGAAAACACGAGAAGGGTAATCTCATTTCTTGATGAAGTGAGACTGAAAAAATCAACAGATTATATACTTGAGATCGCAAGGATAGGCAATAAATACTTAAATGATAGGGCCCCTTGGGACTTAGTAAAGGAAAATATGGCATTAGCAAAAGGGGTTATCTATACCTCCGCAGATATTATAAGGG
>WAJZ01000146.1 GCA_015523575.1 Candidatus Hestiella acidicharens
AATAAAGCCTTTTAAGGGTATTAAATGATGTGGTAGATAGTAATGGTGGATCCGCTTAAAGACCTTAGAAGCTATGTTTCTTGGCTTGAAGACAATGGTGCCCTGGTAAGGATTAAAGAGCCTCTTTCTCCAATCCTAGAGATACCAACGTTGCTTAGGCAGGTCATGTATTTAAAAGGGCCTGCAGTGCTCATAGAAAACGTTAAGGGGTTTGAGGATTGGAAAGTTGTAGGAAACCTTTTTCCAGACCTAGGAGTCCTAGCCTCCTCCCTTTCTGTTAAAGGACTTGAAGAAATAGGGATGAGACTAATTAATCCCCTCAAGTCGATACCTTATACCGTATCAGAGAAAATAAAAATGATTGGACAAGCCACAAAATTTTCTTCGTACCTTCCTAAGAAGGTAAAAAAAGCTTCATTTGAAGAAAAGGTTATAGAAGGTGAGCCATTAAGCAGTATACCATTCTTTAAAACATGGCCAAAGGATGGTGGCAGGTATGGAACATTCCCCATCGTTGTTACTAAAGATAGTCATAATAACGTAATAAATATGGGTGTGTATAGGATACAAATAATAAGTGGAAGAAAGGCAATAATTCATTGGCAGATACACAAAAGGGGCTCCATGGTATTTCAAGACGCTTTAGAAAAGAAGATAGAAAAGATACCAGTCGCTATTGTATTGGGCACAGATCCTGGAACCATGCTTACCTCTGTTTCTCCTGTTCCTTACCCTATGGATAAAGCCCTTTTTGCTGGTATAGTGAGGGGTAAAGGCATAGAGCTGTATGAGCTCGACAATGGTATAGAGGTACCAGCCAATTCAGAGGTAGTTATAGAGGGTTATGTAGATACGAAAGAGTTAAGAAAGGAGGGACCCTTTGGTGATCACTTTGGATATTATAATGAACCTGAGGAAATGTATCCTGTTTTTACTGTTACTAGGCTTTACATGAGGGAAAATCCGTTGTATTATGGTAGTGTGACAGGTCTCCCACCACTCGAAGATGCTGTACTCGGAAAGGCGATAGAAAGGATTTTCAAACCAATCATTTCATATATAATTCCAGAGGTAGTAGAAATAAACTACCCAGTTGAAGGTATGTTCCAAGGTATTGTTATAGTATCGATAAAGAAGAGGTATCCTGGACACGCAAAAAAGGTTATGAACGCCTTATGGGGAGTTGGACAGTCTTCCCTGACAAAGATTATAGTTGTAGTAGATTATGATATAAATCCTCACGATATCTCTAAGGTTCTATGGGCAATAAGTAGCAATGTAAACCCGGAAAGGGACGTATTAATAATCAAAGGCTCCCATGCAGATGCCCTAGACCCTTCAAACGTCTTTCATTCATATAATAGCAAAATGGGCATAGATGCTACAAGAAAGCTTCCAGAAGAAAACTATGGAAAAAAGTGGCCTGAAATGGTGCGTGAGGATGAGAACATAATCAAGAGGATGAGGGAGATAGCAGAAAGGATCATTCAAGGCAAGAATTTAAAAAACAGTAACGTTCAAAAACCACAACCACCTGGAGATAATCATTGAAACCAATATTATGATAAGTATCACAATCCTTACACTAAACGGCCCCGACCAAAGGCTTCTAAGCTCCTTCCACCTATTCTCTACGCCTTCTTTGCTCAAAAGAGGTCTTGCTAACCTAATGGTTCTTGGTACAAGGATTAATGATATGAGAGAGACTAAAGGTATATAATTAAAAAGGGATGAAACAACTAAGGATACATAAATCAACGCTATTGATGTATAAACTGCGTATTTTATCCGATTGCCAAGTATCAAGACTATGTTCTTTTTGTTTAAAGCCTTATATACCTCGGATTTGAGCGTGCTTGAACCCATTAACGTGAGAAATACGAAAGAGCCGTTTATTATACCAACCAAGAGCGGAGACAAGTTTGCTATGCTCCCCCTTTGCACGACATACGATCCCCAAACAACTAATGGTCCCATTACAATAGCAGCAACTATTTCCCCATATCCTCTGTACTTTAGTTTTAATGGTGGTTCGCTATATATAACGCCCAGAAATATGCCAATTGCGCCTAGAATTATAATTGGAATACCCACCTCTACAGCCAAATAAATGCCTAAGGACAAGGCCACTATAATCATAAAATATCCCATACCCCTTACATTTGAAGGTTTCAGGCCTAAGTCTATTATTGCATTTTTTCTATGAGAAAAACCGCTTTCCTTATATAAAACGTCTACCCTTGCTTTATAGTCAACATAATCATTTATTAGATTAATTCCTCCCTGCGCTGAGAGAAGGCCGATGAGTGTCGCTAAATAAAAAAAGGGATTTATCTCTCCAGATGAGTACCAAGCTAGTGCAGTACCCAACGTTACAGAAGCGAAGGCGCTCGTAAGCGTTACTGGGCTTAAGGCTTCAAACCACTTTCCTGCTTTCATTGTTTGACCCTTTTCTTGAGATCTTCGGCAAGATAAATGAAACTATTGCTCCATATATTGGAGGAAAGATTAAAGCAAAGATAGACAACCTATAGCTAAAGATGGAGCCTATCGTTAAAATTATCAATGCACCCCATATGTGAAAGCTTGATCCTATCAAGGCAAACTCCCATGTGCCTTTAGCGACCATGCTTTCTGGATAGATTTCCCTTGGAACAGAATAGATAAAGGGCACTGCAATTCCCTCCAGCATTATTAAAATAATTATTACCATTAGCGATAAACCCACAGGCTCAAATAGGTATAGAAGTATAAATCCTATAAATGACACTATGTAGAAAATTCCAACAGTCACAGCCATATTTTTTAATGATTTTGTTATATAAGCGATAATCCCACCCAGTATTGTTAGTATGGCCCCGGAATAACCAAAGGTCTCCATTGCTAATGGAACATCCCTTGGGTAATATGAGGATATATATGGGGGTAGAACTACTGCTAATACCAAATTAAACCCAGCAATAGTGGCCCAATAAAAGCCCATCAACCACGTTACCTTTAGCCTATATGTTGTACCGCGTTCCTCTTTTGCCAAGTTAATGCCTATTTGCCTAAATCTTTTTGTAGAAATAGAATACAGAATACCTAAAGCTGTAGATATTATACCAAATGACACATAAACCGCTATAGGATTTTGAGTTTCTAAAGCATACGCAGATGTTCCTATCGCTACACCTCCTGGTATGCCGGAGATGGAGATTGATGAAGCAAGGTTTCTTGACTTAAACTCTTCAAACAAAAACGAATATGCATTAGAAAAGACCTCCATGTAGAAAGTTACAGTACCCTGAACTATCCTTAGTGCCAAGAGTTGGGAAAAGGTGGAAACGAAGGGCATCATGATCAAGGAGACAGATATCACAGCAGTCAAGCCAGCTGTAGCCAGGGGTAATTTCTTATAAAACTTAAGGGTTCTTCCTATCACCTTTCCAACAGGCATCCCAATAAAATATGCCAAGTTTCCCCATAATATTAAAGTTGGTACTCGAACTCCTATTTTTTGTGAGAAAAAGCCTATGAAAAGGACATAAATTGAAAGGGCTGAGGTAAGCGTCGATGCTGTTGCAAATCCTAGTAGTGAATACCCCCATCTTCTCAAACCTGGCATTATAACCACTCTTAAGTGATCAATTTCAATAATAGAATAAGTGTATTAAAGCTTTTTACCTATACT
>WAJZ01000147.1 GCA_015523575.1 Candidatus Hestiella acidicharens
ACATATTTGGCAAAGGCTTGACAATATTAATATATAAAAAATAATGGCTTTTTAATATCGTTATATTAATAAAATCATATCGCTACTTTTACTGGTATATAATAAATCTTCGAAAATAACGATAAGCTTACTCGGAATAGCGTGCTTATAAACTATATTGTTTTTCTTAATTTAAGCATCTTTAAAGCCGCTATGATTTTCAGAGGGATTTTTAACATATTTCCGATAGGATAAATAAATGCTCGTATCATATATGATCTTTGAAGTCCCGGCTAAAATTATAGGGACTGCTATGAGTCCAAATGTTAAGAGCAGGCCAACAATAGGTCCTCCAGGTATTGTAGAGATCATTCTAGCAGAGTTTGTTATTCCATTGGCTGCTAAGAGATCTCCTGGTGGAAAGAGGTCTGCCATAAATGCCTGTCTTGTAGGAACATCCATTTGAGAGGTCGTTTGCCTACTTATCAACAAGACTACTGCATATAAGAAGCTTGGGGCAAATGCTATGGAAATCAAGAAGGCATTTGATATTAAGTGTGTAATGACCATTGTATTGAGGTTTCCAATCCTTCTAGCTATCGGCGTTGTCAGTAGAATAGAAATTGCCGTAACAATAGATGTTAGCGAGAACAAAACACCAAGTTGCGATAGGTTTGCATGAAACCTTACGTAAAACCAATACGCTAAAAGTGACTGACTTATTAAACCACCACCAAATGCATCTAATGAGAAAAGGGCAGAAAGTCTAAGCGCATTGGATCTATAGAATTCCGATGAAAAAGCTTTTTTCTTTGGCATTGTAGGGAATTGAAGTCTGCTATATATTATAAACATCAAAGTCCCAGATATTATTAGAACAAAATACATGTGCCTCATAACTATAACGCTAGCATGTGATAGCCCGCTAGAACTCAAAGCGCCCAAGGAAGAGGCTCCATAACCTAGAAAGTTATAAATGGCGTAGGTTTTTTGCTTATCCATGGATATTTTTGACAACAATGCATTCTCTGATGACTGATAGGGTCCAGCCTCCGTCCCAGTACTACTAATGCTGTTACCGATAAACAACGCAAGAAATATAGCAACTAAATATGAGGTTGAAACGAGAATTAAACCGCTTAGGATAGTAATTAAGGATAAACTCATGAGCAACCTTTTTACCTTTATTTTACTACCATACTTCACTAAGATCAGATTTGATGCAACGCTCCCCATTATCATAAGCAAAACAGAAATACCTACAACTATTGATCCATAGCCCAGCCTAGCCAGGTATATAGGTGTCAATATACTTAGTAACCCAGATGAAAATACCCTAGTTGTCTTTGTTGCATAAATCAACAATTCTTCCCTGAGCATGAGCCCTCTCCATTAAATACTTAATAAGTCTATTTAATAAAAAGCATTCAAAGTAATGAGCAATGTAAATAGCTACATTAAAGGTTTTCCTTAATATGTTTTTAATAAAAACTCTTCAGGGCACCAAACGCTTTAAACATGTTTAGATATATAGTATTATTTAGGGTAGCAATTTTGTCGAAGATGAATCAGGATTTTATTATAGATATAGTGGCAAAGAGGATAGCTGGTGACATAGTATATAGTAGCAATCCTAATATGTCGTTAAAAAAGTGGAGAGATTATTTCGAAATTACACAACATGAAATAGCAAGGGTTATGGGAATTTCCGCAAGTGTGATAAGTGACTATGAAAAGGGGAGGAGGGTACCTGGTACGAATTATATAAAGAGGTTTGTTAGAGCGCTGCTTATTATCGATCACCAGAGAGGATGGAAGAAGGTGGATACGCTTTCAAAGGCGCTTGGTATACCAAGAGGTGCTGTAATAGACATGATGGAATTTGCTAGGCCTCTCTCAATAGAGGAATTAATTAAGATAGTCGATGGTGTGTTACTGACTCCAAGCTATTCAACCTCTATAAAGGCATATGGTTACACACTAATTGATAGTATAAAGGCGATTGCTGAGCTTAGTGGCCTTCAATTTTATTTCCTGTTAGGCTCTACTCCAGAAAGGGCAATAATATTTTCCAATGTAGCTGCCGGCAGGAGTCCTATGGTTGCGGTAAGGGTATCATTAGTGAAACCAGAGATAGTAATAATACATGGTCCAAGGAGATACATCGATCCGCTAGCTATAGAGCTGGCAAGGTTGGAAGGCGTCTCTTTGATACTGAGTCTAATAAAAGAGAGGGAGTTGCTTATGCAAAGGTTGAGGTCTAAGGTTAACTATGAATCATTTAAAGAGGAATACGAATCCTTCATTTAGTTCATTCTTAATTTCTATAAACTTGTTGCTATAGGGGGCAGAAACGTTTAATAAATAGTTTTTATGTGATAAGATATAGCTATAGGGTTAACGCTCCAAGCTCCATAAACAGGGGTTCTTAGATAGAGGTCTCGTTTCATCAGCTTTAAACGCCATTCATGATTCTATAGGATTAATGAATCACTTTAGATAAGGTAGAACTCCTACGCAGATATAATACATTGCGGCCTTAAATAAAATGGCGCTATAAGAGGCAAACGATTCTCAGTAAAAATAGAGCAATTATTTTTAACCAAAAGGCTTATATTAATTAGTTGGTGAAAAAGAATGAAAAGCACACAGCTGCATGATTTTCATGAAGCTTTGAATGCAAGCTTTGGTGAATTTGCTTCTTGGAATGTACCCATGGTCTATACTTCTACAATGGAAGAGCATTTGAGTGTAAGGAATTCTGTGGGCATCTTTGATATTAGCCATATGGGAAGATTAAGAATCTCTGGAAAGGATTCTTTGGATTTATTAGAAAAAGTTTTTACAAAAAGAATTTCTAAAACAAAGGAATATTCAATGAGTGGGCCTACCCTTGCGCTCAACGAGTACGCTAGGGTTATTGATGACGAGATGTGGTATAAGATAAATGATAATGAGTGGCTTGCTGTGCCTAATGCTGCAACAAGGGAAAGGATGATAGAGCACCTAAATAGCGTTGCAAAGATACATAAATTTGACGTAAAAGTTGAAGATCTCACAATGGAGTATGTTTTGCTAGCCTTACAAGGTCCTAGAAGTGTAGATATTATGGATACACTAAAAGCTTCTTGGGCAAGCGAGCTAAAACCACTTGAATTTAGGTTAAATGAGACCATAGCTAATATAGAGGTCTATCTTATAAGCAGGAGTGGTTGGACTGGGGAAGATGGCTACGAATTCTGGCTTAAGCCAAAAGAGGCTGAGACCCTTTACAAGAAGTTTCTTGAATTGGGAGTGAAACCGATAGGCATTGCTGCTAGGGATACTTTGAGAATAGAAATGGGCTTTGTGTTGGGTGGAAACGAATATGGAGAAGACCCTATAAAGTTTCCATGCGCCCTAAGCTTAAGATACGGAATGGGCTCGATAGACTGGAGTAAATCAGGGTTTATAGGCGAAGGATCACTAAGGGCTTGCAGAAGGGAAGGGTTAAGGTGGATCAGAGTAGGATTAGAAATGAAGAAAAAATATGCAAGGTTTATACCGAGGAATTCATATAGAATAAAGGTAGATGGGATAGATATAGGTTGGGTTACAAGTGGAACGTACAGCCCTGTGAGGGAAAGGGGCGTAGGTATGGGCTACATAGACACAAGGTATGCGATATTTGGAGAGAGCGTTACTATAGAAGACCATAGGGGGAGGAGTGGAGAAGCTAAGATAGTCGACTTTCCTCTTATCAAAAAACGTTAGCATGTGCTAGTATATATTAGAGTTTTTGTATAGAAACTCCTCCAAAAGATTTCTTACCTTTTTTGGATCCATGGCTTTCCCATAGGCTTTTTTCAAAACCTTACCAACTAGGTAGTCTAGTGCTTCCTTCTTTCCTTGGTAAAAGTCCCGTATGGCTTTCCTTTCTTCATTCACGACTTCTATGATAAGCTTTTCTGGTGAAGCCTTCTCGGGGAGGGTAATGTGCATCATTTTTGGATCACTAACTAGCTTTGGAATTATATTGTATTTTATTTCATCATAGGTGTACGCTTTGTTTCTTATTAAATCACTTATTTTCTTAAGTGCAACAGGATCTGGCCAGTTTTCCCTTTTGTATAGACTCATCCCACTCTTTCTTAAATGGCCTTTATAGTCTATGGCCAGTATTCTGCTAGATATAATAGGGTCTGCTCCGATGCTAACAGCTTCAAGAAAAGTCTCTGCACACGCCTTAATTGTTACTAAGCTCCATGCCATTTTTCTATTTATGCCAATCCTAGAAATCTTTTCCATTATTTTTTCAGGCGTTATGATGCTTTTTTCTCTTATCTCTTTTAGTAATGGTTCTGTGCTTATCATCGGGATATCTGGATCTGGAAAGTAGAGGTATTCTTCCTCGCTTTCCTTGCTTCTCAAGCTCTTGGTTATCCCCCTTACAGGATCCCAATGCCTCGTCTCCCTTTCCACTATGCCTTTGCCTTCAATTATTTTTCGTTGCCTAAATATTTCATACCTTAGTGCTCTTTCTAAGTCTAATGTACTGCCAATGTTCTTTACCTCTATCC
>WAJZ01000148.1 GCA_015523575.1 Candidatus Hestiella acidicharens
ATCCTCTTCAGGTGGTTCATGCTCTGCGTGTAACCTTTTTCGCTAACTTCCCCGCTGAAGTAGAGTATATCTATGTTAGCTATTGCCCTTGCAACCCTTATCTCATCAACTTCTATTTCGCTTATCCTTCCATTTATTATCCTCTTCACTTCCTCGGCCTTTATCCTTAGTGCCTTTATCTCCTCATCGAGCCTTCTCTTCATTGGCTCAATAACGCTACTTGGAAGCTCGTTTTGGCCAGAAATCGTGTCCAAGGCCTTTCTCCTCTTGTATGCCCTGTCAAGGTTTTCTATTAACCTGCTGGCTTCAAATTTCCACAAAGGAACCACAACTACTTTTCCGTCGCTTATTTTTAGCCTTTCGCCATCTATTGACTCTAGGCCCCTGTCAGCTATCTTTATAGAGATGTTTTCTACCCTCCCATCAACAGAGCTTGATATGCTTATTACCGTTCCAATGTTCCTGCCATATTCATCTTGCACATCATACCCAGTGAACCTCGATATCTCGTCGATTTTCAAGTAAACCATCTAAGACACCTGTCATTTATTTAATGTAGAAAATATATAACGTGAAACCCCTATTTATTGGGTTATTCCCCTTATTAGCAGTCTTTTATTAGTATTCATTGGTGATGCATACTTGAGTGGTCTAAACGATTGGAATAAGAGATGGTATGAGCAGAAGAAAGATACAATAGGTCAGAAAATTATGAATACAATAAGGCCTCCCCCTCCATTAAAGAACCAGATAACATCTGCTATATATAAGATAGCAATGCAGATAAGTAAGCTTGATTACAACCTGAGCAAGCTGGAGGCCTATGATAAGCAACTATTTGAAAAAACAGTAAACTCCATAGTTGAGGGGGACAAAAGCAAGGCAGGCATGTATGCTAACGAAGTGGCTGAAGTAAGGAAAATGGCAAAGGTCTTGCTAACAGTTAGGTTTGCGCTAGAGAGGGTTAAGCTTAGGCTAGACACCACGCTAATATTTGGAGATGTTAATGCTGACCTCGCGCCTGCAATAGTTGCATTAAAGAACGTGGCCGGATACCTAAAGGGAATGATGCCAGACGTCTTTACTGAGTTGATTGGAGTGGATGAAGAGCTACAGATGGCTATGATGCAATACAGTTCAGGAAACGTTCCAATATTAGAGAACGAATACGTCACGGAAGAGGCCAGGAAGATATTAAAGGATGCCAGCTTGGTGGCTGAGCAGAGGATGAAACAAGAATTCCCAGAAATACCGTCAATTGAAGGCATACCTTCCTCCTCTACCACTAGCACCACGGCGTCTGAAGTAGGCAAGTAAAGCAACGAAGCGCCCGGAAATAAATATATCATTTTTTAAGCCTAATTTTATTTTGGGGAATAGGTTGTCCAACAAGGAGGAAATTATCGAGAGGCTCAGGAAAAGCCTTGACTTAACTTTATATGAAGCGAAGCTCTACATGGCATTGCTTGAAAATGCTAAGGATCCAAAGGAGGCTAGCGCAAAGAGCGGTGTTCCTCTGCCAAGGATTTATGATATCATAAAGGTATTGGAGAGAAAGGGCATGGCTGTTTCTGATCCTGATGGATGGTACAGGGCCGTGCATCCTAGGGGTGTTGCCATTTCTGCAATAGCTAAAATGGAAGAGGAATCGAAGAGAAAGGCTAGGGAAATATTGGAAGTTGCAGATAGCCTTGAAAGCTTCGCTAGCATGGAGAGAGGGAAGGGAGTTATCCTGATTAAGGGATATTATAACCTGGTTTCACTTGCCGTCGAGATAATGAAAGAGGAAGATATTGTCTATATAACCGCGCCAAATATCCTATCTAATTGGGAAGAAGTATTAAAGCCTCTTGTAAAATCGATAGTCCCCCTTGTAAACGATTTGAGGGTTATCGTGGAAGAGGTAAATGGGTTAAATGAAAAGCTAATAGAGGAAGGAAAGGAGATTGGGATAAGCATAAGGCGATACAAGCCGTTAGTGCTTGATATGATATCATCAAGTTCCGCATACATAGTGGTTATGAGGAATAGGGAAGGTATAGTTGGTATATTGCAGGAAGATGAAGTTGAATCGAGGGGCGTCTTTGACAGGATAGGGCTGATGTGGTCTTGAAGCAGCATATGCATATAAGTAACTTAATAGGAGTATAAAACAGAAATATAATATTAAGCCAATATAAATTAATGGACTATGGGAACAATGCTCCCAGCCCCATGAAAAATAGCATAGATGGGACCCGTTTCATTAGCCTCAAATGCTATCCATGATAGGTTAATATTGGATAAGGCAGAACTCCTTAGGCGTGGCCATGAGCTTATATAATTGGAATGAATGCCTAGGGAGAAACGCATAACCAACATTTCCTTCTCCATTTTTAGCCAATGGCTCATAGGAATGTTGTAAAAATATAATATTCCTAAGACAGAACGTTAGGCGTGGCTAAAATGCTTGCATTAGAAAATGCGAGGATCCTTGATCCTGAAAGGGGGTATATAGAAGAGAGGGGTGTTTTATTAATAGAAGGTGGGTATATTAAGGATTTTGGAAGCCCTGGTAGCGTCGTTGTTCCAGATGGCTACAAGGTTATTGATTGCAAGGGTATGGTGTTGATGCCTGGGCTGATAGATGCTCACCTCCACGTCTTGGGGATGAGGTCTGGGAAAATAGAGGAGGAGCTGACAACCCCAATAGGGGTTTTCTTTGCAAGGGCAGTGAATGACCTTGGGGCATTAATAGACGCTGGCTTTACTAGCGTTGTAGACGCTGGGGGGATAATAGCGCTCCACCTAAAGCAAGCAGTAAATGAAGGGGAGGTTAGGGGTCCAAGGGTCTTCTCAGCAGGGTTACCGCTTTCGCAAACGTTTGGCCACGGAGACACTCATTACCTTCCTTTAGAGTGGGTAGACTATAGGAAAACGAAGAAGATAGTGCCATTCTCTTCCCTCATATGCGATGGGGAAGATGACTGCAGGAGGGCTGCAAGGTACTCCCTAAGGGAAGGGGGAGACTTCATAAAGGTTATGGCCTCTGGTGGGGTATTGTCTCAGAGGGACAGGCCTGAGAACAGGGGGTTTACGTTAAAGGAGCTGAAGGCTATAGTAGATGAGGCTTCTGCTTCAGGAACGTTCGTGCACGCACACGCTGAGGGGAAGGTGGGCATAGTTAATTCTGCAGAGGCTGGGGTGAAGGTAATAGCACATGCAGTCTATGCGGATGAGGAAGCTGCAGAAAAGGTTAAGGAAAAGGGATCGCTAGTAGTTCCAACGCTATCGATTGTACAAAGGATAATAGAGGATGGAGAAAAACTTGGAATACCGGATTATGGCCTTAAAAAAGCCTCAGAAGTATATGAAAGGCACATAGAAGCAATTAAAACAATCCATAGAATTGGTATTAATATTGCTACCGGAAGCGATTTTGACGGAGGAATAGGAAAGATGGGCAACAACGCCCTGGAACTAAAGTTGCTTGTAGAGAAGGTTGGACTAACTCCAAAGGATGCCATAAAGGCTGCCACGATTAACGCTTCTAAAGCCACGGGACAGGAACTTGGCAGAATTGAAAGGGGACTTCCTGCAGACCTTATCCTTGTTGAAGGCAATCCACTAGAAAGTGTAGGGTTACTATTAGATAACAAAAACATAAAGTTAGTCATAAAAGGAGGTGATATTGTAAAAAATATTATTGGACTTCCTCCAACTTAATCTTCCAACCTTTTAAAACCTATTCTTAGACCTAGGTCTTTGCCTCAAGGGCGTAGTAGCTTGGTTATTCACTACTTTTGAAATAATCTATAGCAAACGACCTTTTCCTATTTTCATTAGTTCAAGAGTAATAAAAACTGCATCTTCAGGCTTAACCAAACCCTTCACCACTTCCCTAATTATGAATATGCATGTATCTGAACCTGATAAGCCTTATTAAAAATTTTCCCTACTAGCCTACCATAAAGAGGTATATCAGAAACCTAAAAGACCTACAAAATAAGGAGTAATTGACAACATCCTTGCCACTAAACGGTTCATTATCAGCGAAGTATTAGCCTTAATGCTTAATAACCTTACTCTGTTTAGATTTTTAAAAAATGGGAGGTAAAGGCGGTAGATAAATGCCATTAAACCCGATATTTAGACACTTATGTCCAAACTGTGGCATGGAGATAGAAGCTAGTAGGCTCTATAGAGGTCTACCCTGTAGGTCTTGCCTAGAAGAAGAGATAGAAGACGCCGACCCAGTTACTATAGGGGAGATATTAAAGAAGAAAGGGAAGTTGAAGGGTTACAGGTGGCTCTACATTTTAGAGAAGTCATATAGGGATTTTAGTGCATTTTTCACGGAAAAGACAGGCTTTACTCTATCTAGCGCACAGAAAAGCTGGGCCAAGAGGCTCCTCTATCCAGAGAGCTTCTCAATAGTCGCACCAACAGGCGTCGGTAAAACCACCCTGCTAATGGTTTATGCCGCATATAAAGTTTTAAAGAACAGAGGAGAAGAAAAAGTAATCTACCTTACGCCAACGGAAAACCTTATTTACCAAACAAGTCAAAGGCTTTCAGAATACTTAGGCGAGGGCATTGCATACTACTACTCTTCTATGCCAAAAGACAAGAAAAATGAGATGATAAATAGGATAGAAGAGGGTAAGTTTACTGTACTTGTAATAACACCAGGGTATCTCATGAGAAGATTTGAGACCTTAAAGAAATACATACCTTTCGGTCTAATCATAGTTGATGATGTCGACAGCCTATTAAGGAGCAGCAAAAACATAGACAGGGTGCTCATCCTCCTAGGTTTTTCACAAGAATCTGTAGACATCGCTTATAGGTTAGTCTCAAAAAAGATAGACTATGCTATAGCATTAGCAAACAAGAGGTTTGATAGGAGTAAAGTTATTGGAGAGGAGATAGCAAACCTTCAGATAAAGCTCCTCACTTCCCAAGCAAATCCTGTCCAAGGTCAGCTTGTCATAGCATCAGCTACGGGTAGGCCTAAAGGAATTAAGCACTTAGTCTTTAGGGAGCTCTTGGGCTTTGAAATAGGGGGTGGAACCGATTACCTAAGGAACGTTATTGACACATACATTATAAGCAAAGATGTTGTAGGTGAGGCAATAGAGGTCATTAAAAAGCTTGGGAGCGGTGGCCTCGTTTATGTTTCACAGAGCTATGGAAAGCCACTAGCTAGGATACTGGTTGAAAGGCTAAAGGAGAGTGGTATTAATGCGCAATTGGCCATAACGAACTCAAGGAAGGCTGTAGATAAGCTGGAAAGTGGGAAAGTAGAGGTATTGGTAGGGCTGGCAAGCAGGTATGGCACAATAGTAAGGGGTATAGATTTACCTGAAGTTATAAAGTACGCGGTTTTCATAGGGACCCCTGCAAGGAAGCTTGAACTACAGTCTGCCCTCTTATCCCCTCAAAGATTGCTAAGAATAGTCACATATCTAGAGGCTAGGGATAAAAGCTACACCCAGCTGAAAAAGAGCCTTGAAAACCTTTCATCAAGGTATAGCACCCAATCTCCAATAGTTGTCGCAGCCTTGAAGGGGAGCATAGAGGCGAAAGGTTCGCTTAAAGCTCTCAAAGACCTTATAGAGTCGAGTGTAAAAAAGGTCTACGATTCTATTATGGATATCATTCCAAGCGATGGAGAAACTGTAAAAATAGGCACAATGATTATAAGGAACGAAGGAGGAAAGCTTTATCTATACTCCCCAGATGCACCGACCTATCTTCAGGCTAGTGGGAGGACAAGCAGGCTATATTATGGCCACATGACAAAGGGAATTTCTGTGATAATAGATAGCATACCGGAGCTCATCGAGTCTATAAAGGAGAGGTTAAAGTGGATGAGCCTGGCAACCTTTTCAGACTTTAGGGAAGTTGATATAGGGGGCGCTATGAAGGAGGTAATGGAAAGCAGGAAGGTCGATGGAGGGAAGAAGGTAAACATAGTTAGTGAGCTCATAGTTGTCGAGAGCCCTACAAAGGCTAGGACTATAGCAAACTTTTGGGGAAGACCTGCCAAGAGAAGGGAGGGTAACCTTAATATCTACGAGACAACGACCTCCGATCCCATTACCAATACAGTTTATCTATTAACAATCACGGCTTCAAGAGGACACGTTTACGAGCTGGCCGTTGATGATGCGAACTCGTGCTATGGTATAAAGGCTACGGACCACACAATTAGCCCTATTTACACATCAATAAAGAGGTGCCTGAAATGTGGACTTCAATTTACCAACGATGTAGATAAGTGCCCTAGATGCGGTTCTTCTGCTATAATAACATCAGACTCCGTTTTAGAGACCATCAAAAAACTTGCCACAGAAGTGGATCAAATAGTCTTGATGACAGATCCTGATAGGGAAGGAGAGAAAATATCATGGGACCTTTACCTTGCATTGAAGCCTTACAACAAAAACATATCTAGGAGTTCATTCCATGAAGTGACCCTAAGGGCAGTAATGGAGGCCCTCAGGACGAGGGGTGATATAAATAGGAACCTAGTCGATGCCCAGATCTCTAGGAGGATTGACGACAGGTGGATAGGCTTTACTACAAGCCAGTACCTGCAGTTTAAGTATAACAAGCTATGGCTAGGTGCGGGAAGGGTTCAGACGCCGGTCTTAGGGTGGGTCATTGAGAGGTACAACCTTTACAAGAATGGGCTGGGTTACAAGGTTAGGGTTAGGCTTCCAGGCGGTACTTATATTTACTACTTTACAAAGGACAAGGAAGAAGCGGAGAAGGCTTCTAAGGAAGAAACCTTGCGCGCAATAACCCTAAATCTATGGAAGGAGGAAGTAAACCCGTTACCACCATACACAACAGATGCGATGATATATGATGCAGGGCAGAAGCTGGGTTATAGCGCTGAAGTCACAATGAAGCTAGCCCAGGATCTATTCTACTCTGGGCTTATAACATATCATAGAACAGATTCAACGAGGATTTCACAAGCTGGTATACAGGTAGCGAAAAGCTACTTAGAGGCTGCTAACATGGTAAAATATTTTAAGCCTAGAACTTGGGGGAATGAAGGCGCGCACGAAGCTATCAGACCTACTAGACCACTATCGGCAGATGCCTTGAGAAATGCCATACTGGAGAGGTCAATAGCCGTTCCCATCGAAATGACCTACTTCCACTACAGGCTCTATCAAATGATTTTTGAAAGGTTCATAGCAAGTCAGATGGATTCATCTATTTTCGAGAAAGCGGAGGTGAGACTAAGGATCGGAAGCCTCGAGCAGGATCAATCATTCATAGTGGGAATATTGAAAGATGGCTTCTCTCTCATAACGAGACCTAAGATTGAAGAATGGGTCGTTAAGGAGCTAAACAAGGAATATAACGTTAAACCGGAAGATGTTTTATACTATAAGGGTAGCTCAATAGAGCTTTATAAAAACGGCGATTTGGTCATGCTCATGAAGAAGAAAAACATAGGGAGGCCGAGCACATATGCAAAGATCATAGATTCAAACAAGAGGCATGGATACATAATAGAGACAAAGAAAAGGAAGTATGTAATACCAACGAAGACCGGGATAGAGATCTATAGAGACCTTATGAGTTCGGAATTCAGGGAGTTGCTAACTGAAGAGAGTAGCAGGCTACTCGAGGAGCAACTTGATTTAATAGAGAACGGAAAGCTCAGTCCAATAGAATTCATAAACAAGATATATAATGACATATTCGTGACGAGGCTAAAGGGCAGGATAGGCTCATGTGCTGTATGACAACATGCGAGCTACCCTAAAAAGGTGAGCCCCTACCAGCCTTCACACTCGTAGCTTCCTTTGAGAATTTGGGGGGCACCGTTCTGATTATCCGCTACTTTTGGAACTTTTGAAATAATCGTAGCAGATAACCTTCCAACCTCCCATTTTCATTAGCTGGCTTTCGGGGGGAACGGAAACTCCCCACATCTTCGGACGGCTTTCGGGCTTATGAAATCCCACATCTTCAGAGCCATCCTATAATCATG
>WAJZ01000149.1 GCA_015523575.1 Candidatus Hestiella acidicharens
CCTCAGGCCCCACTTTGTCTTGTCTAGGTGCTCAAGTATTTCTGACAAGGTCCCACCACTTTTACTACTATTAGTAGTAATAATTTTTTTGCTTATAAACTTTTTTATATCTATCATATAAACTTTTAAGCATCAAACCACATAACAAAAATGGCAGGTGGTTTTATGAGGTTTAGGATCGCAAGGGTTGACCTTTCTAACAAGAAGTGGAGAGATGAAAGCATTGATGATAAGACCCTAAGGAAGTATATAGGGGGTAGGGGCCTAGGGGTTTACCTTGCACTAAAGGAAATACCGAAGGGGATAGATGCCTTCGATGAAAGGAACAAAATATTCATCCTTACAGGCCCGTTAGTTGGGACTGGGGCCTTCGAGACCGGCAGGTATCATGTAGTAGGAAAGAGCCCCCAGACAGGCTTCTTGGGGGACTCAAACAGCGGGGGCACTTTTGGTCCGTGGCTTAGGTTCGCAGGGTTTGATGGCATAATAATAGAGGGTAAGAGCGAGGAGCCTGTTTGGCTAAGCGTTGTAGATGGTGATGTAAAGTTTAATGACGCCTCTGACATATGGGGAAAGGGCGTACACCATACAGAAAAAGTCATAAGGGAGAAGGTCGGTTTCACTAACGAAAACCTTGGAAGCGTAATGGCGATAGGGCCTGCTGGAGAAAACAAATCAAAGATGGCCGCAATAATGAACGATAGGTATAGGGCAGCTGGCAGGACAGGCCTAGGCGCCGTTTTAGGCGACAAGAAGCTAAAGGCGATATGGGTCTATGGGAAGAGAAACGTTGTTAAGGAGATGTATGACCCTAAGAAGTTCGTAGAAGAGGCAAAGAAGCTCACAGATAAGGTGATGGCACACCCCATATCACAATCGCTTACGCAGCTCGGCACGCTCGTTCTGGTAAACTTGGTGAACTCCGTGGGTGCGCTTCCGACAAAGAACTGGAAGAGCGGGGTTTACGATAACGCTTTCGACATAAGCGGGGAGCATTTAGCGGAGACCTACCTTAAGGCCAACAAAGGGTGCTGGGGTTGCACCATTAGGTGTAGCAGGGTTGCAGAGGTTCCAGAAGGGCCCTATAAGACCCCCATATCAGAAGGGCCCGAATATGAGACAACTTGGGCGCACGGGGCTAACTTGCTAATAAATGATATGAGCTCCATAATAAAGATAAACTATTTAGAGAATGACATGGGGTTCGATACAATAAGCTTTGGGAACACCGTCTCAACCCTCATGGAGCTCTATGAAAAGGCAAAGAAAGGGGAGCTGCCGGAGAAAAAGGCTAAGGAACTGCTGGAATTGGTAGATATGAGCGGAATTGAACCCACTTGGGGCAACATAAATGCAGTGCTAAACTTGGTGTACTTAACTGCCTACAGGAACAAGATAGGAGACATAGTGGCCGAGGGCTCCAAGAGGCTAGCAGAGTACTTCGGCTCTCCAGAAACCGCAATCCACGTAAAAGGCCTAGAGCTCCCGGCCTATGACCCCAGGGCGCTGAACAGCATGGCGCTAAGCTACGCGACCTCTAATAGGGGCGGGTGCCACCTTAGGGCTTACAGCGTCTCATTCGATTTGATGGGAGTTCCTGAAAAATGGGACCCCTTGTCAAAGGACATAAAGAAAGTAAAGGGGGTAAAGGAGCAGCAGGATTGGTTTAGCATAATAGATTCCCTGGTAGTATGCAAGTTCAACGCGTTCAGCACAGGCCCTGAAGACTATTTAGAAGTGCTTAAGGCTGCGACTGGATGGGAGGATTTAAGCGTGGAAGAGCTAATGACCACTGGCGAGAGGATATATAATGCAGAGAGGTGGTTCGACGTAAAAGAAGGCAACTATGTGGACACGCTGCCCAAGAGGTTATTGGAGGAAAAGCTTCCAGAGGGCCCGGCAAAAGGCCACAACGCCAAGGAATGGCTTGACTTCTTCCTGCCGGAATACTATAAGCTGAGGTCTTGGGAAAATGGGGTACCTACGGAAGGTATACTGAAAAAGCTTGGCCTAGAGGAGTTCATAAATAGATAGGTCTATAGGGCGAACAAGGCAAGAGGGGAAAACGTTATCTTATCCCCTTCCCTCAACTTTGTTTTTAAGCCATCTAAGAACTCTATCCTCTTACCATTAACTAATATCATGTTAGGATACGATACCTCACCATCATTTAAGACCTTTTCCTTAAACCCATTTTTAACGTTTCTCTCTATAAAGTCTATAAGGTCTTCGACGCTTGAGCCTTCAGGTAGCTCCACTTCAACCCTATTCTTCCCTATGAATTTATAATATTGCAATATGAAGTATGCCTCCACCTTCATCTCTATCATCAGTTAATACTTTTCTAGGAAAAATAATAAGGTTTAGCAAATAGAAGCCTTATGCAACTGCATATAATAATTACAAAGATCTTCGTAGAGGCGTTAGTAAAGAAGACCTCTTGCCTTTCTTTTTAAACTTGGATTACAGAAACATAATTCCAATACAAAAGGAAATTACAGGCGTTGCTATTGTTATCCACAACTCTAAAACATCTCACCTCTTAGCGGGAATCCTATCAGAGATCTCCTCAAGCGCCTTCCCCGTTGTGTTAATGCCATGCTTTAGCCAGAGGGATGAACCGGAAAGGCCAAGCGCCCATAATATGAAGTTGTAGACTATATATGTAATATAGGAGAATGAAGCTGTGAAGAATATGGATGCTATGTATAAAGAATATGCTATACTCCTCACCAAGCCTATACCTATCCCCCTAACTTTTGTAGGAAATAGCTCAGGCTCCATAATGACCCTTGTTGCCCACCCGAACTCGCCAAAAAGGCCATTAAGGAAAAGTAGTGTCATAAAGGCGATAAGATTTTTAGGCATGAAGATAAACTGTGGTATGAAGAATGCCATTGTTATGGTTCCACTCAAATAAGATGAAAAGGCAAATAGCTTTCTGTTAACAGCATCTATAAACGAGAGTAAAATAAAGCCCCCTATGGTCTCTCCGAGGTTGTACAGTAATATTATATAAGAAGTA
>WAJZ01000150.1 GCA_015523575.1 Candidatus Hestiella acidicharens
ATTGTAAACATCTCTAGGATGGATTATGTGCCTCTACTATTCATTCTGGCTACAAGTCGCTTAAAATCATAAAATCCATTTAAGGCAAATTACCACATTTCTATATCTAAAGAAAAACACTTCCTGCTAAGCTTCACAGCTTTAACCTGTGGAGTAGGGTTTGCTGTTAGCTATCATTTAGCACTACCTCTTTTTTATAGCGCTATAATGAAGCTTGCAAACCACCTTTAGAATAAGGCGTTATGCATAGGTTAAAAAAACTTTTTACTATAAAAACCACTACATACCCTAAAGGGCAAGGCTTTCAGCTATAAAAAATTAATAAAGCTTGACTGAAAGAGAACTAAATGTGAAACTATGACTACATTTAAAAAGTTATTAAAGTTTATTGATGGTAATCCTTCATATGAGTATATAATAGACGAATCTAATAATACGATAGAAGTCTTCTTTTCTGCACCGTCGTTACAAGAGGCTTCAGGGATTGGGTCGGGCTTCCAAAGTGAAACTATCATGCATATAACACTAAAACGGAAACCGAATGATGAAATCGAGGTAATATCTGCAAACATCGAAGGATCCAACACCCAAAGAGAAATTGCAAAAGATGAAATACAATGGTGGCTTGATCAGATAGATGAAATCATATAATTTACATTATTTACAAAGTCCTGGATCAATATTGCCGGAGCGAAGGTATGCCTATTAAAGGTAGCAAAGATTTTAAGGCCAAACAAATAGTATAAAAATGCAGCGATCCAGAACAAAAGCTGGATGAGGTTGAAGAAAATGTCAAATTCGATGTACTACTATATGGGAGAACAATGGAAAAAACCATACGAAGGTAATCATGGAAAGCTTATGAAAGAAAGGCTCTACAAATGGAGGAGAGAGCCCTCAATAATAAGGGTTGAAAGACCAACGAGAATTGATAGAGCAAGAAAACTAGGCTATAAAGCTAAGCAAGGAATCATAGTTGTAAGAGTGAAAGTTAGGAAGGGTGGGATGAGAAAGGAAAGACCCTCTTCCGGAAGAAGACCTAAGAGAATGGGTGTAAACAAATATACTGTGCATAAAAGCCTTAGGCTAATAGCCGAAGAAAGGGCCCAAATGAAATATAAAGACCTAGTTGTTCTAGGTAGTTATTATGTTGGTGAAGATGGAAACCATAAGTGGTATGAAGTAATACTTGCAGATAGAAACAATCCAGTAGTTTCAAGCGATGCAGAACTTAAGTGGATAAAGACAAGCCCAAGTGCATCTGGAAGACCAAATCGTGGACTAACCTATGCAGGGAAAAAGGCCAGAGGCCTAACAAAGAGTAGGGGACTAAAAACTACACATAACCATAAGTGGAAGAAAAAAGAAAAAGAAAGGATCCTCAAGAAAAGACACGAGGCCAGCAAATACGTAAGATTCTTTAATTCTCCTAATTAATAAAGCCTTTAAGGTGCAAGGTTTTGTTAATTAAGGCTATAGACGTAAGGGTATTTGTACACGCTACGGAGGATGAAAGTAAAGTCAAACATGCCCTTAGAAACGTTATAGGTGATATCCACCTAATAGAAGAGCATTACGATGGCTATTATGGTAATAAAATTATCATAATTAGCGCATATGTAGAAGGAAAAGAAGCAGGTAAGATAGCAGAAAGTATAATAGAAAGGCTCCCAAACCCAGACAAGGATCTATTAATTAAAACGTTTAGTGAAAGGATAGGAAAGGGCAATTCTCTTCATATAAGGTTAAGTAAGCAGATGGCCTATTTAAATAAGATAACGCTCAGTAACTCTGATGATGTAATAAAAATTGTCTTTAAGGTAGATAAAAGAAAGAGGCTTATAGAACTGAAGAACATAATTAAGAGCTATATGACAGGTCAAGCAAATTGAACTATGTAGATTTTATGATAGATCCCAGAGACGAAAATGAAGCACTTAAAATGATTGAAATGGCCCATAGGTTTGGATATAGAATAATCGGTATCAAATCTTCCATTGCTAATTCAGAAAGAATTATTAATATATCAAAGAGTTACGATATCTTGTTAGTGAAAAGGGCAGTATTAAAAATAAGCACAAAAGAAGATTTCTTCAAGAAAATAAAAACAATAGACAACAATTGTATCATTTCGGCTATACCAGGCAATACATCGATATTAAGATATCTAGGACATGCAAAGAGGGTCGACTTAGTTAGAATACCATTAAATAGCAATCTCAAAATAGACAAGCATCAAAAAAATATTTTTAAAATAGCAAAAAAAGGGGGAATAGAGATCTGTTTAAGTGAATTGATAGAACTCGACGCTAGACCCTTTCTTTTGAGGAGGTTTAAAAACCTAGTTGAAAGTTCTCTAAAACTAGATCTCAAGCTCCTAATCGCTAGCTGTGCTAAGAATAGATATGAGCTTTGGCA
>WAJZ01000151.1 GCA_015523575.1 Candidatus Hestiella acidicharens
CCCTTTAGGATGACTCTTTATATATATCCCAGCAAACCTCTTATCAGCCTCTTCTAGCGCTGGTGCTATGGATGACTCAGGAATCCCTACTATCTTAAAGCCACACTCAACGACCACCATGTTCGAGGTTCCCTTTATCCTCTCCATAACATAATCCTCAAATATTGCCTCCATTTCTCTCGGTACACCAGGTAGTGAGATTACAATCTTTCCATTAATCTCAAGCCAAGAACCAGGGGCTATTCCCACGGGGTTCGGAAGGGGGATAGAGCCTTGAGGAAGGTATGCCATCTTCTCCCTTTCTTTAGTCATCTCCATATTAGCTTGCTCATACTTCTTCCTTATTTCTTCCAACGCACTTTCATAAAGGGCAAGCCCCCTATTAGTAGCCTTAGATACAGCTTCTAGCGTTATATCATCATAAGTTGGTCCTAAACCACCTGTTGTAATTATTATCTTTATTCCACTATCTTGCAGGCCCCTCTTTACTTCATTAACTATATCATCTATTGCGTCCGGAACGACAATAATCCTTCTTACACCAATGCCCAAAAAAGTCAGCCTTCTAGCAATCCAAGAAGCGTTAGTGTTTACAACCCTGCCTATGAGTAGCTCGTTACCTATTGAAAGGATCCATGCACCTAGACTCTCTTTTACTACCACCATCTATACACCCAACCAGCGCACAACGCAATTATGTGGACCGGCCGGGATTTGAACCCGGGGCCTCTCGGATGCCAACCGAGCGCTCTTCCAGACTGAGCTACCGGCCCCCAGTTCTCATTTACATTGACAAATTTATAAAATTTTGCAACAGGCCATACCATTCTTAAGCTTTCCAGTAGCTAAAATTTCCACTGGAACTGGTGGAAAGATGACAAACTTGGATGAAATATTCAACTCTGCGTACAAATCAAAAGTATTTAGGAGGAGGGAGGTGCTCCTTCCTGATTACATACCGGAGATACTGCCTCATAGAGACAAAGAAATAAAGAAAGTGGCCCTTACGCTAGCACCTTCCCTCAGGGGGGAAAGGCCGAGCAACATTTTCATCTATGGGCTTACTGGAACCGGAAAGACAGCTGTTGTGAAATATGTATTAAGAAAACTAAAGGAAAACGCTACTGGAAAAGGGGTAAACGTAGAATATATATACGTGAACGTAAGGCATAGAGAAACACCTTATAGAATATTAGCAGATATAGCTGAACACTTTAACATAAGGGTACCATTCACGGGCCTTTCCATTGGAGAAGTCTACAATAGGATAATAAGGAAGATAAGCGACATCGAAACCGTACTTATCATAGCCCTTGATGAAGTAGATTTTCTAGTCAAGAAGTATGGTGATGACCTACTATATAACCTAACAAGGATCAATGAACAGCTCTCTAGGTCAAAGGTATCGCTTATTGGTATAACCAATAGCCTTAAATTAATAGAAAGCCTAGACCCTAGAGTAAAGAGTAGCTTAAACGAGGAAGAATTGGTGTTCCCTCCATATGACGCAAAGCAACTCCAAGACATCCTATATCCTAGGGCTATGGATGCGTTTGTAGAAAACGCTTTAGACGAAGACATAGTTCCCCTATGTTCAGCATTAGCTGCAAGGGACCATGGCGATGCTAGGAGGGCCCTGGACCTCCTGAGGATTGCAGGGGAGATTGCCGAGAGAGAGGAAAGAAATAAAGTTGTCAAGGATGATGTTATGAAGGCAAGAATAGAAATAGAAAGGGATAGGGTTAGCGACATAATCAAAACGCTACCGCTTCATGGAAAGTTAGTTATGCTTTCCATATTAATTACGACTGGCTATGGAAAGGATTATGCTACAACAGGCGAAATTTATGATAAGTATAAAAAAATTGTTTCTACGTTAGGCTTCGAAGAGATTACCTTAAGGAGGGTCAGCGGTATTATTGGAGAGCTAGATATGCTTGGTATAATTAGCGGAAGGATAATAAGCAGAGGTAGATATGGGAAAACGAGGGTGATAAACCTAGGAGGTGATGCCAAGACAATTATAGAAGCTTTAAGGGAAGATCCAATAATGGATGAGATACTCAATGAGGAGATAAAATGGAAATAGAGAGGATAATAGCTTGTGATGATGGCAAGGTAAAAAAGTTTGAGCAAAAAGTAACCCTTTCCCTCTGTGTCTCATACAGGGAGCTATGGCCTGAAGAGATAAAGGTTAATTATATTCATACTGATGGACTTGACGCAACCTCTGTTTTGTCTCATCTGATACGCTTGCTATCAAGGGGTGAAAGGGCTATTGCTCTTTTTGATTCGCTAACAATCGCTGGTTTTAACATAATATCTTTACCTGGCATATATAGGCTTACAGGAATTCCTTCTATAGTCATCTATACCTACGAGCCTTCCTTAAGAAGGATAAGGGAAGCCCTACGCCTCCATTTTAAAGACATGCCTATAAGGGAGAAAGCGCTCAATCTGATAAGCAAAGTAGAAAAGGTAAAAACGAAAATGGGTGACGTTTACATCATCAACTGGGGGGTTGACAAAGATAGCGCTATTGAGATTATAAACTCAACCCAGCAATACTCTAGGGTTCCTGAACCCCTAAGGGTTTCGCACATTATTGCTTCAAGCATTTCTGACCTAGTATCTTTATAGCAAACCTTTATTATCCTTGAGATAAAACAAGAGATAAGGTGAGGATTTAATGGAAACACTCAAAGATATTTATGTGATTGATACTTCACCTTACGAATTAAAGGGTATAGTCTCCTCCTTTTTAATAGTTGACGAAAAGGTAGCAATAATAGACCCAGGACCGGCAAAAGAATATGAGAAGCTACGCCTTGCATTGGAGCGATATGGAGTTAAACCAGATATAGTAATTGCGACGCACGTTCACTTAGATCATGCAGGCGCTACTGGGAACTTGCTAAGAGACTATCCTAGCTCTGTAGCCTACGTACATCCAAGGGGAGTAAAGCATATTGTTGATCCAAGCAAATTGTGGGAAGCTGCTAACGCGTTTTCTAAACTGCTCTCTGATGCCTATGGAAAGCCGATAGGCTCCGAAGAGAAAAGGGTTATTGCAGCGGAGGACATGCTATCGCTAAGCCTAGGAAAACATGAAATCAAATTCATACACACACCTGGTCATGCAAGCCATCATATGAGCATAATTTTGTATCCAGAGAAAGTCCTCTTTTCCGGAGACTCCGCTGGGGGGATATTTGATATCCAAGGAAAAGAAGTTTACGCCATTACCTCCCCAAAACCCTTTAAACCGAAGCTGTATCTAGAAAGCATAAGGAAGATGAAAAAAACAGAACCAACCTTTATAGCACCAACACACTTTGGTATTCATAAAAATGGAAGAAGATACCTCGATATCGCTGAAGAAAGAACAGTATTGTGGTTAAATAAGATAAGTGAATTTGTGAAAGAAGGAAAAGATGACATCAAGCTTATATATAATGAACTACTCAAGTTCGATGAAGACCTCAGGGCAATAAATGAAACGGGCATAAGCTTTCTTATAAATGGCTTCATAAGCGATACAATAGGTGGTATGATAGATGCAATAAAAAATGGAGAATGGTAGATCAAAAAAACTGTTTACTCTACCTTTGCCCTAAAATACTTTCCTGTCTCAGGGCTCTTGAAAAGGCCTATCTTTACGCCCTTTCCCCTCTTAGGTGCTAGAGTCCATACCTTTATAGGGGCAAGGCTTACTTCTTTACCTGTAGTTGGATCCTTTACCTTTACTGTCGAGTGTTTACTTGACATATTACCTCACTATTTTTAGCAATGAGCAATTAGAATTTATAAATTTTTACTTTTTTTAAACAGATTATCCTAAAATAAAAATGGGTATTGGGTATTATCATAATAATAGTAATGCTAGCGTAAAATCCCAAAAAAGAATTTAATCCTGCCCGATATTGCTATAGGAGGTGAAAGACTTGACAAAGTGGCTACTCAGATGCAATCAATGCAAAAAAGAATGGGTATTACCGGTCAGCTTTGAAGTAGATAAGATGAAATCCCTGTATCTGTATTGCCCCTATTGCAAGAAAAATACATTCCATACACCTGTTAGGAAGTTGGAGGATTAATAGGCTTCATAAAGGGGCTTTCTGATATCAAAGTAGCGACTTCCTCATAAAACGTTTCAATACTTAAGACCTCTTGGGAACCCTGCTTCCATCTCCTCCTAACGTTTACTGTATTGGTTTCAACTTCCTTTTCTCCTATGACCACTATTATAGGGACCCATGCTTTTCCAGCGGCTCTTACCCTTGTACCAAGGCTTTTACCTGGTGGATCATAATAGACCCTTACACCACTTGAAACCAAGTTCATAGTTATTTCTTTTGCATAGGCTTCATGTTGCTCCTTTACCGGTATCACAGCCACTTGATATGGAGAAAGCCAAAATGGGAGGTATGGCGTCACGCCATTTTCTGCTTCTTTAAACCCATAATCTATTAAGGAGGCTATCAGGTTTCTCATCGGACCTAAACAGGTTATCTCTTTATCTCTCACATATCCCTTTGATCCTATTGTAGAAAAGCCACCGTTTCTTGTTTTATATAGGTATACGTCTAGCCCATAATCAACATCATAGGGTATGTTGAACCCTTGTTTGTTTGATGATATCATGCTCAATAAATGATCTGAAAAACCGTTCATAATTTCATTTAGTTTTTCCTTAATAGAATCTTCTTTATAAATTGACGGCATGAGCAATACTTCTGAACCTGAAGGAGACCCATATAATATTATCCCATCGTCTTTTACGTACCTTCCGTTATCTAGACACGACCTTATAAATGAGGTGAGACCAGAAATACCACTAACTTCAGTAACACCACCATGCTTTATTTTTACGCTATCTATACTAAACCTATCCATAGCCCACGTTAGAAGTGCATCCATGATAAACTTGCCTATTGAGCTAATACTATCTGGAAAGATACCGAATTTCTGCATAACACCTAATACTTTGTTATCCCATGGATTGCCTGATGTAAGTTCCTTTGGTAATAGAGAAGAAGAAATGGCACTATCTATTGAAAGTACCTTTGAGTCCTTTATATAAAACGGACCCCTTGGAGATTCTATAGTCCTTGAAAGCTCACAAAGAGGATGACCCCTGCAAGTAATAGAGAAACCCTTATACCATCCAAATGGTGCCCTCTTTACCTTAAAGCCCATATCTTCTAGGTGCTTCTTTATAAGCTCAAGTATCTCTACAGCCATTTGAGGTTCGGCCAAGCTAGATGAGAGGTGAGCAAAAGGATATATTATCACTTCCTTTACCCCAAACCTATTAGCATGTGCAGAAAGTTCAAAGGCGGCTTCCTTTGCCAAGGAGGGTAAGTCCTCCTTTTCAACACTAATGAAACCAGCAACGCACTCCCCTCCTTCAAAACTACTTGCAGAGTCAGGAGGGTTTTCAATAGCCTTCTCAACAGCCCAATATTTTATTTTATCCAAGTGTATCATAAGCATCCTCAAATTCCCACCACATTAATACTTTTGCCTAAAGATTAATACGTTCGATTATCACCTTTTAATGTTGTAAATACGAAGACTTAAACTTAATGTGAAGCCACAAGATCTAAAGGCTCAATATAGAATTTAGGCTTTAAACACCCTAAAAAAAGTGGTGGAATACAACGTGAGTACAAGTAGTGAGGAACAAAGGAATAAGCCAAAAGACATAACAGATCTCCCAGGCATTGGACCGAATACTGCCCAGAAGTTAATAGAATCTGGCTACACAAGCATAGAGGCATTAGCGGTCGCTACTCCTCAAGAGATAGCACAAGTTACTGGCATACCAATACCAACCGCTCAAAAAATAGTAAGCTCAGCAAGGAGCACACTTGATATAAAGTTTAAAACGGCGTTAGAGTTAAAGAAGGAAAGAATGAATGTACATAAAATAACTACTGGTAGTAAAAGTCTTGATGACCTATTGGGTGGAGGGATTGAAACCAAAGACATGACGGAATTTTTTGGCGAATATGGCACTGGAAAGACGCAAATATGCCATCAACTAGCCGTTAACGTCCAAATGCCAGAGGATAAGGGAGGTCTTAATGCAAAGGCCGTATTTATTGATACAGAGGGAACCTTTAGATGGGAAAGGATAGAACAACTGGCTATTGGAATAAACCTTGATCCAGATAAAGTGATGGAAAACATATACTGGATAAGAGCAGTTAACAGCCATCATCAGATGGCCATAGTTGACCAGTTATATGATATGCTTTCAAAAGACAACATAAAACTGGTTATACTGGATTCTCTAACTAGCCATTTTAGGGCAGAGTTTCCTGGAAGAGAAAATCTTGCTATGCGGCAGCAATTGCTTAACAGGCATCTACATCAGCTCATAAGGCTAGCAGAGATATATGATGTTGCAGTAGTAGTGACAAACCAAGTTATGTCAAGACCAGATATATTCTATGGCGATCCAACAGCTGCTGTCGGTGGGCATATAGTAGGTCATGCGCCAGGAATTAGAGTTCAACTAAAAAGAAGCAGAGGGAACAAAAGAATAGCAAGGGTCGTAGATGCTCCTCACCTACCGGAAGGTGAGACTGTATTCATAATCTCTGAATATGGAATCAGGGACGTCGAAGAGTAGAAGTGTTGAGGTTGATGCTAGCCTCTGTGATACAATACTTCATAATAGCACTGGTAATAGGGGTACTATCTTTAACATCTTATTATGATATAAAGTATAGAGAAGTTGACACATACATATGGTATCTATCAATAAAAATAGGCTTTGTGTTATCTTTTACCTCTTTCTATTTCCTATATCCAATAAGGGTTTTGTTATTCTATTATTTGATAAGCCTATTGAGCATCATAGGCATAGCAATTGCATACCTTACAGGCCACATAGGTGGTGGAGATTTATGGGCATCAGCCTTCATCGCTCTTTCTTTACCTATAAATCCACTAGGTGGGGTGCTACCTCCCATAATACTAATCCTGCTTATCGGTGCATTACTTGAGCTTTCTACGAGAACATTTATAAACATATCCGCGTGTAGGAAGGCAAACATATTTAATAAAAGGTGCTTCTCATCGTCTCCAATAAAGGCCTATGATCTTATAAAGGAAAATAAATACAAATGGTACTTCGCTGTATCTACTTCGAAGGACATTTCATATGACGACCCACATGAAACGGTACTAATGGAATCGAAAGGAGACTTCGATAAAATAATTTGGGCAGAACCTGGTCTACCTTTTTTAGTATTCATATTAATAAGTATCCCTGTAGGACTATTAGTGGATATGATAATCTAAGGGGAAAGAAATGAATTGGCAACCGGCTTGGTACCGTAACATATGGGCACCTTGGAGGATGGAATATATAAGGAATGCAACAAAAATTAAAGAAGAAGGATGCATATTTTGTAAGGCTTTAACAACAAAAGAGAAGGAATCATTAGTGTTATGCAAAGGTAATACTGCATTCATAATACTAAATAGGTTTCCATATAATCCCGGTCACCTCATGATAGCCCCCCTCAGGCATGTAAGTAGCTTAGAGGATCTAGAAAGGGATGAATTAAGCGAAATAGGTGTTTTGATAAAGATAGCCATTTTATCGCTAAAAAAAGCCTACAGACCTGAAGGTTTTAATATAGGCGTGAATATAGGAGAGGTAGCTGGTGCTGGCGTCCCGGGACATGTGCATGTACATGTAGTTCCGAGGTGGAATGGGGATTCTAACTACATGACCGTAATAGGTGGGGCTAAAGTAATTCCGCAATCCTTAGAAGAGTCCTATAATCTCTTAAAGCCTATAATACTGGAGGTTGCTAAGGGTTATGAACTATGTAAATAACCTCTTCATAATTACTCATAACGACCTAGACGGGATGGGTGGGGCAGCTGCTTTCATGAGAATACTAGAAAAAAGTCCAGAAGAAGTAACAACAATCTTTGCAGAACCTTATAACTTAGACTTCTTCCTAGAAAACGTATCGGAATCTATAGAAAGAGGCGACCTGTTAGTTATAACAGATATAGGATCTAATAACTCAATTTTTGAAAATGTATGTAATGCAATCAAAAAAATAATATCTAAAGGCGCCAGAATAGAGGGGTATGACCACCA
>WAJZ01000152.1 GCA_015523575.1 Candidatus Hestiella acidicharens
GCTTGAGACCCGTTGTCCCGAGAGGGACGCGTGGGTTCGAATCCCACCCCCGGCGTACCCGTCCCCTTAAGCTCTCTTTGACTTCCACATCCTTGGATAAATGCCCCTTTCCATTACTATCCTAAACGGTTGGAAGGCTAAACCCTTCTCCATCCTCTTAATATCTAGGGAACTTACAAGGCTCTTAGACAAACCTATTAGTTCACCTTTAAGTGTAAACATTGCAACTACCTCCCCTTTTTCTATCTGCTCACTATAATATGATATGCCAGGTATAGCTAAAGGTGAACCATTTACCACGCTCTCAACTGCGCTATCCCTTAATACAACCTTCTTAAGCTCGCATACCCCATATTCGCCAGGCATTATGACCTTTCTTATTAGACCCTCTTTACCCCTCTCCTTTAGCTCATAAACGGCCTCTGATAGGTCATACATTGTAACCAATCCTGTACCTTCTTCAAAAGGACCCGTTTTTATCCTCCTCAACTCCCTCATATGGGCCCCAACCCCCAAGACTAGTCCGATGTCCCAGCAAAGCTTCCTCATATAAGTCCCCGGCTCCGAAACAATCGTTAACAAGACATTCCTTCCAAGCACCTCATTTACCTCAATACTATATATCTTCTTTTTTCTCAGCGTCCTTTTCACGTGGCTCCTAACAGGAGGCCTTTGATATATTTCGCCTTGAAACTCCCTCACTACCTTATTTAGCAACCTTTCCTCAACATCTTTGTGAAGCTGCATAACACAAACATAAGCCTTTACTGAATGGGTTATCGTTGCAATTATCTTTGTCATGTTACCTAAAGCTACCGGTAAAACACCAGTTACCTTGGGATTACCCCGCGTTGCCATGAGGCAAGCGCTCTAGGGTTCCCGCATGGCCTGCTTTTTGCACCCCTATCATCTCTTTAATCCACGCAACAACCTGATGGCTAGTAGGCCCAGGGGGTTTATCAAGGTTTATTATTCCATAGTTAATGTACTTATTAAGTGGTCTGTCATATGGAATATACCCGTAATCCGGATTTGTTTCCTCTGGTATCTTTTCCACGAGCTCCTCCCTTTTCTTGCAGAAGCTATCTATAGATCTAATAAACTCCATCCCTTTTTGAGCCAAGCTTGGCAAGACAAACACCCAAAAAGATTATGCTAAGAGAGTTCTTTCTACCTTTCTCATGTAATCCAGTAAACCGCTATCCTCTATAACCTTTATAATGTGCTCGTCAGAAGCCCCTTTTTCTATTTCAAGCTTATGTTCCGTTGGGATGAGGTGCTTTATGTTTGCCCTCCTCCTTTTCACACCGCTTACTTCCTTTGGGCCAGTTATCAAAACAAAGTTCTGGTCTATTATATCAACAATTACGCACTTTCTTCCAGATTCCCTGCCTGTAGATTTAATGCACACCCTACCAATCTCTATTGCTGGCATTACTTCTTCACCCTATATAGAACACATAGGAAGCAAATAAAAAATTTTGGCAGCCATATTAAGGAATCTTCGACATGATCTAAGGTAATGAGCTTGCCTTGATTTCCCTATCTCCCAATAGAAAATACCTACCACTCTCCCTATATTCCTCCTTCCAGATTGGTGCCCTATGCTTTATATCATCCACAATCTTTTCAAGTGCAGGAAAGACATTTTTTCTAGACTCACCAACAACGGCGACAACCATACTCAAATCGCCCGGCCTCCTATAACCCACATAGTGGTAAATAATGACCGAGGATAGCTTGTAGTTAGACATGTTCTCCTCTGCTATTTTCCTTAAAGCTTCTTCAGCAAGTTCTGAGGAATGCTCGTAGTAGAGCTTTTCTACCTTCTCATTCTTATTAATCCCTCTTACAACACCCACAAATATCGCTATCGCTCCATCTTTATAGTTACTATACATTTTCCTTACAAGTTCGTTGAGGTCAATATTATTATCTGCTAACACCTTTACATCAACCAATCCTCCAGAAGATGGAGGCAATATAAACACTTCCTTTACATCTTCTTTTATTACATCATTAAATGAAAGGGGCTTACCATCTGCTATTACCTGTAGAAATTTTAAGTCACCCACAATGTCCTTCGCCTTGTGAAGACCTAGTTTCCTTATGAGCTCCTCTACGCTCAAGCATGAATCAATCTTTAGGTGAATCTCTCCAGTCCCTGCAATTTCCCTTAATATTGAATAGAGCTTTATTTTAGTCATGCTATCACCTTTTTATTACCTCTATCAGCCCTGTTTTTTTCAAGGTCCTTAATTAAGGTGAGCGCAGCATTGTCTATGCAAGAAGAATCAACCCTATCTAGAAGCATCTTAAAGAACTTGGACGCGCACTTGCTGCTATGAAAGAATAGCCTCAAAGAACCCCTCTGCAGCACTATGCCCTGTCCAGGGTAGAACTTCTTTCCGCATACAACGCATGTGTATTCCTCTTTAACCATTTTATATCTCCATCAATAATCAGAAACGGAGAGTTAATAAGAACTACCTACCACCC
>WAJZ01000153.1 GCA_015523575.1 Candidatus Hestiella acidicharens
CTACTAGTTGGTGTATCTTGGTATATAAATATATGTTAATCGTTAATATAGTTAATATAATAATAAAATAATTATAAAAAGTAGACCTTAAGAACAAATAATAGGACTACAAAATATTATCTTACCTCTACGTGAGCCCTCCTTGCGGCCTCCATAAACTCATCAAAGCTTACAGGAAGCCATGTCTTCAATTCATCAAATTCACTCTTCTTAATATACCTGACACCGGCCTCCTCAAAAGACCTGTTTACTATTTCCCTAAATGCTCTCGCTATTCTGTCCTTTTTCGTCATGGTTGAGATTATGGATTTGTATATGTCACCATTATATACATACCTAGCCTTTAAAAGCATCTCTATCACCCTGTTTATTCTCTCTGGCACACCAATAACAGAACCCTTCAACTCAAGCTTCCTTGGTATTCCCCAGGGCACAAGGCTATCTAACATTCTACTAAGGCCTGGTCTTGGGATTTTGTCTACGATCCCCCCAATGAGAAATGCATCCGCCGTTAACACATCATCAGGTCTCAAGGGGTTTTGGGCGTCGGCTCTTAGAATCACCACCTTATCTGCATCAAATCCCCACAATATCTCACTTGGTCTCGCATTTGATATAGAGATCTTATTGCGACCCAAGACCTCCAATAGCCACCTTGAAGTCTCTTCATCTGCCCCTGTTATAGCTAAATGAGCATCCCAAAGGTATTCCCTTATAACAGAAAGGCTTATACCTATCTGAAGCCTTAGCTTTGCAAGCTCTTCTTGGGTATGTACGAACTTCATACTCATATCAATTACAAATAGAGGTAATGGAGGTTGCGGAAGGTAGTCAAGCAAGAGCCTCCAAGATATGCTCTTTCTGTTTGGCTTCGGCTTTTTCATCATAACGATGTCTGCCTTCTTATCTCCACTTGGATATATTATTGATCTCTCTACACCCCTATATAGTTGAGTAAATATTTCCTTTCCACGATATGATTCATCTTCTGCAAAAGATAATTCATTTATCAACGCTTCAGTAGCAAGGTATTGGAAACCAAGCCTAGTTGTTCTACTAAGTTCCAACCATTCCTTTGAGCCCATAGTATTATATCCATATTTATCCATAAGCCTAAGCAATGCTTCATATGGCCTAATGGAAGAGATCGACTTACTCATCTTTACCACCTATTTCATGAACTCATCTAGGGATTTTGACAATGACTTTCTCTTCTTTTTATAGAACTTCGTTCCCTGCAATGTTGCCCACGAATATCTTATTATGTCAGGCATATTTCCCTTTTCTAGAAGCGATAAAACGCTTTCCACAGTTTCTGGATCTGAAGGATATCCGCTACCTTTGATTCCATATATTTTTTTTAGTACCTCTACCCTCCTGTCCCTTATCACCTTTGCAATAATACTGGCTGCCGATACTATAGCATACCTAGAATCTGCTTTCTCCTCAACTACAAGCCTACCCTTAAACCCTAGCTCACTAAGAATTTTCTTCAAGAATCTCAGTTCACCAAACTTGTCTATTATTATCTTTTCTACATAATCTATCCCACCAATTAATTTCAAGAGGTTCTTTATGTTTGCTAATGTAGCTTTTTCTTCTAGGAGGTTTATATTTTTCTTGTCTAAATCCTTCGGCTTTATGGCATAAACCGAAAAGAGACCAATTTCTATTAATTTATAATAAAGCTTCTGCCTTGCAAAGGGAGTTAGTTGCTTGCTATCCCTAACTCCAATATCAAGTAGTTTTGATATGTCGCCTTTTTTCATAGCATAGGAACAAACCATAAGTTCTCCAACGAGGCTACCCCTACCTGCTTCATCTATTCCTATGATCCACTTTGAATGATTTTGTGAGTTGCCATGCAAATCTATAGGCACCAACATAGGTTTAGTATCTGAAGTTTTTAAAAAAACTATTCCGACTCATAGCCTTCTTCAGAATAGTATTCCTGTGATTGATAGGCTTGCTGCATATTCCTTTTCCACTCTTCTACGACGTCGTAGCCATATATTTCTTTCAACAACTGCCTACCCTCTTCACTTACCATATCCGGATTCCACGGCGGATCAAAGGTCAGCTCTATCTCTATATCATCCTCCTTAATGCCAGGAATAGAATCCATTACCGCTTGGTTTACATATGCCATTATTGAGCCAGATACAGGACAACCAACAGCAGTTAGTGTCATAATGATTGCTACTTTCGGCCTACCATTTTCATATTTAGCCATAATTTTATATATCAGGCCCAAATTATATACATCTACAGGAATCTCAGGGTCATATACGTCTTTTAATGCATCCTCTATTTTTCTTATTAACTCTTCGTCACCTTCTACCTCTAAGTTAGGTGGCCTCTTTACATCTTTAATCTGACTTGACACAGTTACTACCCTATGCACATATTTTGATCGAAGCTTAAAAATTGAAATAAATATATCAAACCTTATCTTTATATACCTTGTAAATAATTAAAAAAGAAAGCCAAGGGGAGGCCAGTATCACTAACATCCCCGAGTATAGCAAAGCTTCCCCTCCCACCCTCTTCCAAAGAGCTACAAGCCCTATACCTACTAAAGCTATAATTGCCGTTAAGAGGAGTTGCCTAACTACAATACTCCTCAGACGCCTTACCCTCAAGGCCTTTAATTCTTTCTCTGACAAGATTAAGGGCACCCTTAGCCTTGTTTAATGCCTCATCCTTGCTACTTCCAGATGCCAACACCTTAATCTCTAATATAG
>WAJZ01000154.1 GCA_015523575.1 Candidatus Hestiella acidicharens
CACTGGGTTAAAACGCTTGTAAATGAAGAGGAGAAGGACTGGCTTTCAGCAGCAAAGATAGGCCTCGGCTACCTAGGCATGCCCGGAGAACCCTTTGCAAACTTCTACCCGCCATGGGTCCACGTAACAACAAAGCCAGTAAGCGCAGCACCCAAGTACATAACAATAGGAACCTTATATGCTTCTACCGGTCCATTTGCTGCTACTTCTATGTCAGAATATGATGGCCTTAAGCTTTGGGCTAAATGGATAAATTCACAGGGAGGCATATACGTTAAGCAATATGGTAAGAAAATACCAGTAAAGATAATTGCGTATGACGATCATAGTAGTCCTACAACAGCTGAATCCCTATATCAAGAATTAGTAAAGGTAGACCATGTAGACATACTGATAGCAGATTTTGGTTCTGTTTTAACAGCACCTGCGGTAAGTTTTGCCAATGCAAGCCATGTATTGCTTATTGATGTAACAGGATCCTCGTATAGATTCTTCCATAACAACAATTATATAGTATTGACATCGCTACCGGTATCTCCATATTTCATACCATATGTGGCACCATTCTTGCACTCGCTAAATATAACCAAGGTAGCAGTAATATATGCTGCTAATGACTTTAATGCATACCAAGACTACTTCTTAGGCAAATTCTTCAAACAATATGGCATAACGGCTGTGTTAAACGAAAGTTACCCAACTTCAACGACAGACTTCTCAAGCTATATAGCTGCGATAAAGAGCAGCCACCCACAGGCAGTCTTGGAGTTGGGATATCCTGATAATGATATAGCTTTCTTAAACCAATTAGCTTCCTCAAAGACATATTTCCCATTAGTGCTGACCAACTTCCCAGGCCAGATGCTAACAACATTTGTTAAGAGCGTAGGGGTTAATATGAACGGTACTTTTACTTTGGCCTATCCTCCATTGGTTTCATACAAAGTGAATTACGGTCCGACATTAAGTGAATTTGAGAAGATGTGGAATACTACATATCCTGGCACACCTTATAATTTCCTCTCTATTGCAGGGTTTAACGCAGGTCTAATAGTCGGCCTTGCGATACAGGACGCCGGTACGCTAAACCAGACCGCAATAAAGCAAGCAATTCTAAATGACATAAGTGGAAAAATTGTAACACTCGATGGACCATTTAAGGTAACCCAATACGGGATGCAGATTGGAGAAATACCATTACCAGCACAGGTTTGGGTATATCCAAACGGTACAGCAACTGTAGTATTACTATGGCCTCCAAATATGGCTACAGGTAAGCCCATTTATCCAAACCCATACCATCCTTAAGCCCCTAATTCTAAACTATATTTTTTAGTTCATCTAATCTAGCATCTTTTTGGGGATACGTTTGGTTTCGAGAAGGGCATTTATTAAAATCTTAAGGACATTATTGGATGAAGGCATAAAGTTTACCCTTATAGGGGATACTATTATCTCCTTAACACTTGGTTTAGATAATTTGGGTAATGATATAGACTTGTTCGTTGAAGCGCCAAGCTTATTTGAAAGGGAGTCTTTTTATCAAGAGCTTGCTGAGAGGTATTCTTGGACTTATGGTCAGACCTGGTTGGGCACACCAAAGATTACTGCATTAATTGACGATGAAGAAGTAGAGGTAGAGTTTTATGATAATCTATATGATTTTTATGTGCCTGAGGCTTTTATTAGGGCCTCAAAGAAGGTAAATGTTAACGGTTTGAAAATAAAGGCAATCGCACTAGAAGAATATATTGCATTAAAAGCATATTCTGGGAGGGAAAATGATATGAAAAAGCTCTCTGAAATTTCTGCGCTAATAAAAAACAAAAGAATAAAAATAGATAGAGGAAGGCTCATAAACGATATTAGGGAAATGGAAGACCAGAGGACAATATTAGGGAGGCTTAGAACAGTAGGAATTGGGGTGTGAAAAATCTTGAGGTTGGCAAAAATAATAGCAACTGTTGGACCTTCTGTAAAAGACTATAATACAATAAGGAGGATGATAGCTTCTGGTGTTGATGCCTTCAGGATAAACATGAGTCATGGCAATGCTGAGGAATGGGACGAGTTTCTTAATCTAATAAACAAGGCTTGTAATGATTTAGGGGTAATTGTTAGCAGGATCGCTGATTTAGAAGGTCCCAGGGTAAGGTTAGGCAACTTTGAAGCCATAAAATTGACTAGGGGTCAGGCCGTCGTTCTTAGGTATGAGAATTCTAAAATAGATGGTATACCTGTTGACAATATGGCTTTCTTTTCGAGTGCTGAAGAGGGTGACAGGGTTTTAATAGATGATGGCAAAGTTGTTTTAGAAGTGGAAGAGGTTGAAAGGGAAGCTGTAACCGCAAGGGTTATAGAAGGAGAAACGCTGGAGCCAAGAAAGGGTGTCGTTATATCTGGAAAGGAATTTGACATGTCCCCTATAACTAACAAGGACTTAGAAGACATGAAATACATAGCAAGCAGAAACTTCGATTATGTAATGGCTAGCTTTGTCAGGAGCGCGAATCATATAAACATTATTAGGGAGGCCTTAAAAAAGGAAGGTGTGAATAGTCCAACTATATTGGCAAAGATTGAGACCGTAACTGGTGTGAGTAACATAGATGAGATAAGCGAGGCGGCAGATGGCATAGTGGTTGCAAGAGGAGACCTTGGAATGCACTTCCCTTTAGAAGAGTTACCTGTTATACAAAGAAGGATAATTAGGAGCGCCAGAAGGAAACTGAAGCCAGTCATTTTAGCAACTGAGATATTTATGAGCATGGTCGAAAGGCCTGTTCCTTCTAGAGGGGAAATCTCGGATGTATATAGGGCAGTTGAACAGGGGGTTGACGGTTTTCTGGTCACATCAGAAACCTCTATTGGTAAGTATCCGGTTCAAGTAATCTCATGGCTAGGTAAGGTTATAAGGGAGGCTCAAAAGCATACCAAGCCTGTGGAAGTATTAAGGCAACAAGAAGTAGAGTCTATGGATTTAGTAGAGGTAAAGATAGCGAATGGAATTATAAAGCTCGCCGAAAGCGCTAACGCCGAAATACTTACATATGCTTCCTCCTTAGATATGCCAAGGCTTGTGTCAATGTTTAGGCCGGCAAAGCTCGTATATACAGGCACGCAGAACGAGGAGGACGCGAGGAAGCTTAATATTCTTTGGGGGATAAAGCCATTAGTGATTGGTCAAGTAGCTTATGAGGATGAGGGACTTAGCGCAACCGAAATTCACCTATTAAAGGACGGGCTTATAGGGCCAGGAGATGTAGTAGTAGAAGCTGCACGAAGCAGGGAGCGTAACGTCTTTATGATAAAAATAAAGGAAGTACTATAGCTTTGCCTTATACCTATTATTAACTTTTTCTATTTTGCCCTGCTTTCTCAGTTTGCTTAGCGCTAGATCCCAGTACATCCCGAGCTTGCTTGGCTCAATGCCATACCATTCCGTGAAGACCTTCTCAAGCTCATATGTATTCAACCCTACTTTAGCCCTTTTATCTTCCCTAAATATCTTTACTATAAATTCCATAACATCTTCCAGCCTGGTCCAAGGGTATTGGAACCAGCTCCAATCCTTGACCTCTATTAAATAGTAGTCAGGCCTATATTTCGCCACGCTACTTATCCACTGTAGTGCCGCAGTTCTCACGCCCTCCGGTTTCCAACTCCTTTCTATAAAATCCTTTGCTAGGCTCAGCGTTTCTCCGGTATCAACTATATCATCAACGACTAAGATGTTTTTACCAGGAGTTTCGATGGCATATGCATGTCTCAGTATAGCTTTTTGTGTTGCCTTTGCAGCTTCAACCCAGTGTTGACTCTGTAGGCTTAGAAGGTCATTGACCCCAAGGTAGTCACAGAGAAGCCTTGCTGGTACATAACCCCCTCTTGCTACTGCTACTATTATATCAGGTAACCAACCTGATTCCTCTATTTTCTTCGCTAAATTCAGGCTCCAATCGGCTATTTCATCCCATGAAACCAGCTTAACTGGTACCTTTGCCAATCATTATCCCCAATAAAGTTAAGCTCCTGGAAATAAAAGCTTGGCGTATCCTAAATTAAATGAATTATATAATAAAAAATTAATATAATTTTAGCTTGCCCGTTATTTTATCAATAAGTTCTGAAGGGCTGGGACCTATGGCTACAGCCGTTATGGTCCCTGGAGGCAGTTGTGTCCTGCCAGAATCTTTAATGATCGAGCAAGGTAGCCCCTCTATCAGCGCTGCGTTATAGAGTTCTTCAATTTCTTCCCTAGAGGTAACCTTTAGCGTAACTTTCATCTGGCCCGTCTCTCTCCATGCCTTTAACCACTCCTTCCACTTCTTATTATTGGACTCAATTATTAAGAAAACTGCATCGCAGCTTGCATGCGAGGCTTGGGCAGCAGCCTTTCCACACCCCATCTTTAGGTCTTTTCTTAAGACTATCGACTGCTTATATTCAACCATGGGTCTCTACCTTATATGAAGTTGCCTGAGACCATTGATGCAAAAAGCATCGAGTAGATGCCAGCTGTTATAGGGTCGGTATTGAATTCGATAACCTCGTTTTTTCTATTGCTTTTCAGTGCTATTACCATGCTTTTATAGTCTTCAATATCTGTTGTAGACGTCAACAAAACTATTGGTAACCTAAGCTTGTTTTCGATTGCTAACTCAAAGGGTAGTGAGAAGAGGCAGTTTGGAATAGTATAATAAGCATATATTCCGCCAGCTTCAGTAGAGGGGGTATATGCAAATATTGCATTACTTTCGATTAGCTTAACCCTTTGTATACTATCCCCATACTTCTCCTCCAACCATTCAAGCGAGGTATCTATCTTCTCTATTTCTCTTTTCATCCTTTCAGCCCTGAGGCCACTTTGCTCGGAAGACCAGAATAAGGATAGTAGGCTCATTGTAATGATTGGTGCCTCAGTTCCAATTTTTATCCTTAATGCATTTATATATTCTAGCCTTTCCTCTATGTTTTTGTCCATCTCAGGAGAAACAAAAATTATTTTTCTATTCATGAGCCTTGCTACTTCGGCTGCATGAATTGCCTTAGAATCTTTTTTTGATGAAAATATTATAACATTTCCCACATTCTCATTGTAGGGTAAAAAATAGAAGGAAGACTCTGTAGGCGTATATAGATACGAGGTTTTACCGGCACTTAAAAAAGACATGTGAAGAATCCTTGCGGCAGGCCTTGATTTATGCTCACTTATTATTAGCAGGTTATCACCGAGATCAGGTTTCTTGAAGGACTTTACAAATTCAACATACTTTGAGAGGTTTCCCTTCAGCTTATTGTATTGCATTCTCTAGCGCCTTGCAACAAGAGCAGAGGTTCTCATCTATTTTTTCTGAAATTTTAGGTATAGTATTGTATAAAATTTTCTTAGCCCTTTCAATGTTTTGCGTCATAATTTTTTCTACTTCGCTTGCAGTTACTGGTTTTTCGGCCCACACATCATAGTCAGTTACCATGGCAAGTGTTGAGTAACAAAGCCCTGCCTCACATGCTAAATTAATTTCTGGCACTAGTGTCATTCCGATTATATCAGCTTTAAAAACCTCTTTCCACACCCTGCTTTCAGCCCTTGTAGAGAACCTTGGACCTTCTATGCATAGATAAGTACCTCCTTTATGAGATCTAAATCCTAGTGAAGAAGATGCATTATAGAGCCTCTCGTTTAAGTATTCGCAAAATGGATCTGCCATGCTTATATGGACTGTGACTGGGCCATCAAAGAACGTATAGTTCCTCCTTTTTGTCATGTCTATAAACTGGTTTGGTATGACAAAGTCTCCAGGCCTCATTTCTTCGTTTAAGCTTCCAACAGCAGAGACGCTTATGACGTATTTAGCGCCTATTGACTTTATTGCCCATATGTTTGCCCTATAGTTTATAACGTGAGGGGGAAGCCTGTGTCCCTTCCCATGCCTTGGGATAAAGGCAACCTTTATCCCTTTAATATCCCCAATAGTTATGTAATCACTAGGCTCTCCATAGGGAGTGTTTATTTTCACTTCTCTTTGGTTTTCTATTATGTTTGGGTCATATAGACCAGATCCTCCTATTATAGCTATGTCGGCCGACGCCTCTCCTGGAATAGTTAGGTGCAAGGCCATTTATGCCACCACTAGGCTAATAAGTAGAAAAATTTTAATTTTTACTTTTCTCTACGCTATTGGTGATAGGCATGGCAAGGTTCAGCCTAATAATAACAAGCGACAGGGTATATTCTGGCGAAAAGAAGGATGAGATAACGCCTATGGTAGAGAAAGCCCTTAAAGAAGCTGGTCATGAGCTTATATTTAAAACATTGGTGAGAAATGAAGAGAAGGAAATATTAGGTGCAATAAAAAAAGCTACGGAGGTTTCTGATATAGTATTAGTTACTGGCGGTACTGGAATCTCTCCAAGGGATATTAGTGTAGATGTTGCAAAACTCCTAGCAAAGGATACCTTGCCAGGTTTTGGGGAATTTCATAGATCAAGGAGTCTGAGCGAAATTGGATATAAGGCCCTTTTAAGCAGGGCCACAGCCTTTGTAGTAGGAAAGTCTATAGTTGCGGTTAGTCCTGGAAGCCCTTCAGCCGTGAAAATAGCGCTTGAGATACTGATTCCGATAGCTGACCATGCAAGGGATCAACTTAATGGTGTGCCTCACAGTTGAGAAACGATGGGTAGTTGGGGGAAAATAGAGTCTAAATATAAGAAAGACATATATCTGCTAATAATAACAAGGTCTTTAAGGAGCCTAAGCTTTGGTTACATTGCATTCCTATTGCCGTTGTATTTAAAGTATATAGGGTTTAGCGTAGTTGAGATAGGCCTTTATGCTTTAGCCGCAACGATAAGCAGTAGCGTCCTCTTGCTACTGAGTGGTTTTTTCGGAGACATATACAGCAGGAAGAAGATGCTTTTGCTTATGTCAGTCCTTCCTGCAATTGCATATATAATTTTGATATCAACACATAGCATTGAGGTAGCATTTATCTCATCTGTGCTAGGGGTTTCCTTAAGTCCTATGGGAGGTGGTGGGGGTGGAGGTCCAGTAGCCCCCCTACAGACGGCAATGATAGCAAGCAGGTCTGGCATGAAGGAGAGGACAAAGGTTTATTCATATTTAAACACGCTAGCAATAATAATGGCGATACTCGGTGGAGTCATGTCAGGTTTTATAATAAAGTTCTTTCAGAAGAGTTATTACTACTACTTGTTCGAAATAGCGATAGTTTTGGTTTTTCTTTCTGCGGCACTAGTATTTCCCATATCCGAAGAACCCGATAGGCACCTTATTAAAGAGAAAAAGGATTTCCTTCCTAGGAAATCTGCCGGTAACATAGGTAAATCTGCGATGACAAGCATGTTTGGGGGTCTGGGTCTTGGAATAGTTTTACCACTTTTACCCATCTACTTCAAGCATATAG
>WAJZ01000155.1 GCA_015523575.1 Candidatus Hestiella acidicharens
AAAAACGTTGTTAACTCCCCGGTTTACAATGACCTAGGGATAGCGTTATATGCCTATCTCGATAATTCAAAAATTCATATTTAACCTACTTTCTATCACCCATAGTTATAGCTTAATTTTAAGCTGGATCATGACTAACCTTAACTTATATAAACATTTACCGGAGACGATACAGGTTAAGCCTATACTCATGCTTACGCCCAAAAAGTATTAATCAAAACAGCTCACAAACATCGAAGTCCATAAAACTTTTGATCCGATTTTTATTATTCCATATATAGGATTGCATAAGAAGGTTAGCAGTGTTGAAGGTCGCTGTGATAGGTGCGGGATTTTCAGGCTTGATATTCTCAAAGTACCTTTTAAAGAGTAATATAGAAGTTGACCTGTACGAGGAGCATGACAAGGTAGGAATACCAGAGCACTGCACTGGCATAGTTTCGACGGCAACCACAAACCTTATAGGACAAATATCTAGAAAAAGTATAGTTAAGGAGTTTAAGGGGGTAAAGTTATTAGGAATTAAAAAAGGGATTCGTTTAATCACATCAAAGCCAATAATAAAGCTTGACAGAGTAAGGCTTGAGGTGGATCTTCTTAATGACTTAAGGGATAAAGGGGGAAGGGTCTTTCTCAATAAAAGGGTAAAAGACCTTTCAGCCTTAAGCAATTACGACGTAATAATATTAGCCGATGGTATTAATGGGTACCTGCACAAGTCTGTTGGAATAGGCTTTCATGGAAGGCGCATCTATGGAGTAAACCAAGAGTTCTGTATGGAAAATAACGAAGAATACTTCAAGGTTAAGTTTGATCCCGTTACCTCAAACAATTTCTTTTCCTGGTTCGTACCTCTAGGGGAGAAAATAATTATAGGTACAGGCGCTGAAAAGATGAGAAAGTTAAAGGACGTGCAAAGGAATGCAAGAGAGTATTTTGGTATAAAGAGCAAGGAATGCAAGACTTATGGTGGCATAATAATTTCTGGAGTTGACGATGTTAGGCTAAGAACGGGTAAAATTATAGGCGTAGGAGATGCAATAGGCCTAACCAAGCCGCTTACTGGCGGTGGCCTTTATCCAAACTCCCTTTCCGCATATTTAATGCACAAGCTTATCCTGAAGGGCCACAGTATTATAGAATCACTAGAAGCTGCGTTGGTCTTCACCTTTGGGCTATTGCATAAATCTAAGAGTATCTCCCTCCTTATGCAAAGAAGGCCAGAAGTTATAGATGAAATAATTGAGATAGCAGAAAAACATGACATAATCAAGCAGATTAATGGCAGAATAGACTATGACCTACACTTCGACTTAATTCAAAAAGCCTTTGAATCAGATGCATCAACAGCATTTGTAAGGGATTTCTTAAAAAAATACCCTCTAGACTTCTTCAGGCTGGCGTTTGCAGTAATTAAAGACCTGAAATGATAAAAAGACCTTTTAATATACTTTGTTAAAAAAACCATGAAGATTTGAAATAATGTCAACTAACGCTTCCTTAGACCTTTGTTGTATGAGAAAGCTCGGCCTTCCTAACAATATCCATTATATCATTAAAGGCCTCATCAAGCTTTTCAGGTTCAACATCTACAGCTAACACATTGTTGCCCCTTTGAAACTTTCCACCAGCCTTATAGCCCAAGTTATTTATACTTTTCAAGAGATCTATTAGGTTTACATCAATTCTCCTTGTTCTTATATATATCGATGCCCTGTTTATGCTCCTTGCGAGGTAGCCAATCATTATAATATCATTTGGATGATCCGATGAAACCTTTCTTGCTACCTTACTAACTAGCCTTGCATTACCATCAAGCTTAGTAGCATAAAAGTTCCTTCCTGCCGCTTCAAGCGTGTTCTCTGCCTTGCTCACCAAGCGTTTTAGCTCTTCTTCAGCTTCATACCTAAGGTTGCCCAAAATTGGATCGTTTAGAATTGCATAGCAAGGGTCTAAGCCCCCATAAAGCAGGGAGCTTGGCAGGTTCTTTATTATATCGATCTTTCCCATGGCCTCTGCTCCCCATATTTGCATTGAACAATCATTAGGCAAGTTGAAATCGGCAATGGGATCCAAGCCTATCTCATTCATGTACTTCATATATACCCTGTTATTTTTAGCATTACTGCCCAAATCACCTACTATGCTAGAAGCTATCAAGAGAGGGTCATAGAAGCCTGTTAAAGTCGCTATAACGTGAGCTGCGCTTGGCCAAATACCTTGTGGATCCCCGTCCTTAGCTGGGTTATAATAGAGGATCGAGGGATGCCTTGGTATTTCTTTAGTTGTATGATGATCTATCGAGACTACAGGTCTGCCTAACCTATAGCTGAGTAAAACCAGATACTTAGGAGATAGATTAAGATCTACGACTATTATAACATCATGATCCTCAAGCTTGTATTCCAACATCTCCAAATAATCATCATCTATAGTATATTTAAATGGGGGAGATTCAAACGAAACCCTGCGACCTATATATGAAGCAATCGTTACCGCAGATACTACACCATCGCAATCCCAATGATGTATTATAAGTGGGCTACTATTTGATATTAGCCTTAATATGGACTTGGGATCCACTTAATCACACCCTTTCCTACACATAAATATGATATACTCAGCTATTTCCCTAGCTTTTGTGTCGGCATCCTCAATTTCTTGACTCTTTAGTATTCTTACTAGATTTGAGATTAGAGACTCGTAGTTTCTTTCTCTAAAAGCCCTAGAGTTTACAGAACCTATAACAAAAGGTTCAAGCTCCATTAAAGAATAAGGGTCGATCCATGCATCAAACTTAAGAAAGGCCTTCCTTAGCGCATCTTGGGCCTTCAAGTCAACCTACCCATTCAAATATAGGATAGCGAAATTTTATATACATCGGTAAATAATTTTAGCTTGTGCCTCCCTTAATCTTGCTCTCAACCTTTACATTAAAAATCTTGGTTTCTGGATATTGGCCATTTTCATCTTTTTCATAAGCCTTTACCATATCCCATATAGAAAGTAATGCTGCCATGACACCAGCCAAGGCATCCATCTCTACCCCCGTTTCTGCCTTCGTTTTTACTCTAACCGAAACCTTTACGCTTTCCTCATTATAAGAGATATCAACGCTCACGCCAGTTATTGGTAATGGGTGTGCAAGTGGTATGATTTTAGAAGCATCCTTAACCATCATTATAGCTGCAACAGAGGCCACGGAAGCTACATCGCCCTTCTCAACCTCATGATCAACTATCCTTTTAATGGTCTCCTTTTTTAGCTTTATCTCCCCGCTCGCGGTAGCTTCCCTATAAACTACTGGCTTCTCTGTAACATCTATCATATGCACCATGTTCTAACCCTTGCATAAAACTCTGTGAGAGAGTATATATTGTTAACATTCGCACACCGTTCTGATTATCCGCTACTTTTGAAACTTTTGAAATAATCGTAGCGGATAACCTTCCAACCTCCCACCTTCATCGGCTGGCTTTCGGGCTTATGAAACCCCACATCTTCAGAGCCATCCTATAATCATGATTATCTGTGGAAAGTATTTAAATATTTCGTTTGTTGCTATCTATGAAACAGCCCCAAAGTACACATAATTCCATTTTTAAAAAAGAATGAATGATTTTCTTTTTCATATACTTATTTGGTTTACGTCCAAGGATTGCTAAAAAGCTCCTTACCAAACGATGATGCAACGCTAAAGCTTTTCTAATTCCTTTAATATTTCATATAAACCGCTTATCTTTGGATTCCTTAAGTCTATCATATAAATCCTTAGCCTTCCATACCTTTTCTCATCAACAATACCAAGGCTCTTTAACTCATCCATATTCTTTACAACGACATCATGATGCAGACCAGTAGCCCTTACGATCCTTGATATATTAGCCTGCCCTTCTCTCATAAGCATCCTTAGTATTCTAACCTTTGCCTTACCTGCCAGAACCTTCTCTATATCCAATTGCTTTCCCTTTCACCTATCCCAGGGTCCTCACTCCTTAATATAAATTCTACAACCTCCTTTAGCTTATCAGCCGGTATATCTAAGGGTAGCCTTACTAAGGTTGTCTTTCCCCTAACCCCTTTTCCTGATATTTTAGTTTCTATGAGCCCCATATTGCTCAGCCTTTTCAAATATTCGTAAAACTGGGTGTGCTTTCTCGGTTCCTGGCCGAACATATTTGAGATCCCAGCATAATAATCCTCCACCTCCCCACTCGTAAGCCAACCACCTTTTTGAATTATGAGGCTAGAAACAGACTGTAGTATCATTAATTCATGAAGGTTCAGCTCCCTTATCACATCCATTGGTATATTTAGGGTTGCACTTGTACTCAAGGCCTCCCTTACATGCCTTTCCTCTATTCTCATCGCACCCTCGGCCTCCGCTATCTCAGCAGCCATGGCAAGGGTTAGTATTGCCTTCCTAGCGCTTCCGTCTCCGCCCTTGGTTTCCGAGTAGCCAAAATAGTCTGATATCATATCTATAATGCCTTGATCGTATGATGTATCATAAAGGCCTTCCATAGCCCTCTGCTCTACTATAATCCTTAAATCATCGCTCGAGTATGGCTTCAGGTGCAACCTCAGCCCTATCTGCGATTCTACTTGCGGTATTTCCTCCTTCATATAACTCAATACCCTAAAGTCTTGTGAGACCAAAAGAAAATTCAACCTATTTATGTTATCCTTGGGAGGTATTTCTTCATATACCCTCAAAAGTAAGTATAGGTCATCCTTAGTCAAGTCAGAAGAGAAGAAAAGAGACTGGAATTCATCCAACACGACCAAAGCGTAAGTATCCCTTATATACAGGTAATCCGATATAGCTTTCAGGACTTCTATTGCCGCGTTCCCCCTTACAGGTATGTTTATATTAAGCTCTGAAACGATTCTAGAGAGTATCTGATGAAGGCTTGGGGTACCATAAACGTTAATATAAACTGGCTTAAAAGAAATTCCCCCAGCATCGCTTTTTCTTTTCATAACGTTTGACACGTACCTAGCCAAAGTAGTCTTTCCTATGCCAACTTTACCTATAGAACCATAAATAAGGCTTACATCCGTCGATCCATAGCCCTCACTAAGCCTTGCCAAGTACCTCTTTATCAATATGTTAGCCTCTGAATCCCTTACTAGAAGTGTGGGCGGTACGTATGTTTCGTTAAAAACGCTTCTATTGCTGAATATCCTTCCCATACCCATACCCCTTTTCTTCTAGCACAACACCACAAATAATACTTCCGGTCACTTTATTAACTAACCTCACTCTCAGAGATGAAAGTATTTCAGGGAATCCTTGAAAGCTTTTCCTAGCCTAAACGAGCGCGTAGCAATGTGAACCGCACTTCCGCGTAATACCAAATGACGACAAAAAAGTGTTTTCTATGCTCTCTATAGCAAATATAAATTTTGACTTTTTGCTTAGCCTGAGACCCTCGCTGGTAATGAGGAATGCGATATAATCTTCGTGCACCTTGTTCTTTAGTGGCTCCCTTATATGAAGCATAAGCCTAACTTCCTTTATAGACAAAAGCTCAATAGACCTTCTTATCAAACTCCTTATATCTGTGTCACAAACCTTTACTGGCAGGACCTTGCCTAGAAATGCGTGCTGATAACGGAAGAAGTTACTAAGAACAGCCTCTGTTTTTTTAGTATAGATGAAAAACATCCCCTTATATTTTGACCTAACAACCCTTGCCTCTTCATCGGCCTCAAAAACAGTATCGTATAACTCCTCATAAGCCCAGAATTCTTTTGAGGGCAAGGAAGAAGCTACTATATTTGGGCATGCGGACATACCTTCTTTAAGGGACATTCCCAGCACCTCGGATCTTTCGACCTGCAATAGGTCCTTCCGAAGGCTATCATCAGCCTGTGAGCCTTATCTGAAATGGAAGGGCCAAAAAAATCGAGCAAAATACTAGAAATTTCCTTATAACTAGACTTCTTGTCAACAAGCCCCCAACGGATTGCAATCCTCTTTATATGCGTATCTACAGGGAAAACCGGGTATTTTCTATATAGAGATAGGAAAACGTCTGCCGTCTTTTCACCTATGCCAGGTATTGATATCAGCTCCTCTCGAAGCTTTGCTGGATCTTCACTTAGCAGGTATCCCTCACCTTTTTCTATGACATAGCTCGACAATCTGAGTATCGCGCCTGACTTCTGCATGGACAAACCAGCAACCCTAATTATTTTTGAAAGTTCCCGGATACCAAGGGATAGTACTCGCTGTGGGTTTAGTTTTGTTGCCTCAAAGAGGTTCTTAAAAGCCTTTAATGCATTCCTCTCCGTAGTATTTTGCGTTAATATAATCGAAACCAATACTGAAAAAGGGCCTGCATTTAACTTTTTTGCAAACAAGGGAGCGAAATCGTTAGAGCTTATTGAAATAACACTTGATAGCAACTCATAGATCTCTTTACCGCTCAATCTGATCTTTTCTGATGCCAAGGTAATACCACCTAGGGGTCGCAACGAGAGCTCCGATCATGGGTACAGCCTCTCCTGGTTTGCTTCAGCTCATCCCAACTAACACTATAATAGGTTTTAAGGAAATAAGGCTTAATGCTAGTAGTCATCCATGTCAGTTGGTTTAGTTGTTCTGGCTACTTTGGTTTTCCTGAATATTTTGAGAATGGCTACATTAACTACAATCATTAGGCGCCTTATGAGTTTAAATATAGCCCTTCGCTTTTTATGAAGAGTATACAATTATGGAACTGAAGCTATTATCCTCAATTAACTATAATAGCCAAAAACCTTTGTTTACCAAAGGGAAATGAAAAGGCGGTACTTCCACTCTAGCCTTAAGTTGAATTTAATAAATCAGAAATAGTTCTTAATAGAGTTCCTATACATGTGTATAAACATTAATTTACTTTCGTAGACACATATTGTTATGGTGTAGAAAGAAATTGATAAATGATATAAAGAAGAATATGCTAAGGCTGCTAAAAGAAGATGAGGAGTTCAGATATGCAGTAGCTGGTTATTTAGGTCTAAGCGAAATATTGAAAAAAATGAGCGAACTTGAGGAAAGGATGGACAAGCACTTCGAAGAACTTGTCAAGCTTAGGGAGGATATGAATGAACTGAAGAAGGAGACGAATAACTTGAGGATGGAGACGAACAGGCTTAGGGAGGATATGAATGAACTGAAGAAGGAGACGAACCTGCTGAGAGAGGAGACGAATAACTTGAGGATGGAGACGAACAGGCTTAGGGAGGATATGATGCTAGGCTTCGAGAAACTGGATAGACGCATATCGGCACTAGGCGCTAGGTGGGGAATAGAATCAGAAAGTTCTTTTAGAAACGGGTTAAAGGGGATTATAGAAAAAGAGCTGAACTATAAGGTAGAGCAGATAAAAGTATATGATTCAGAAGGTATCGTTTATGGATATCCATCAGAAATAGAAATAGACCTCTCTGTTTATAATGAAAAAATAATATTAGTAGAAGTCTCATCACATGTAAGGAGATCAGATGTATCTGCGTTTAAAAGGAAGGCTACCCTCTACGAAAAGCTAGTAAAAAAGAAAGTTGATAGACTCGTGTTTATAACGCCTTTTATAGACGAAAGCGCAAAAGCAGATTGCAAGAAGCTTGGCATAGAAGTCTATACAAACATCTAACATATTAGCAAATATATTACCTTTCCCTTTAGCCTATTCATTAGCATTTCACCGAAAATTTGAAACTTCTCTTAAATAAGCACAAAAATCCGCCATAAATAGAAATGTTATACTGGAAAATCAAAACAAGCCTAATGCATCGGTTTTCCGGTCCATTCACCAGTCTATCAAGTCTTTATCTTCCTTTTATATGAAAGCAACTCCCTTAAAACCTTATCTTTGATCTCAAACCAGTTATCCCCTATGTTTAGTGTAAACTGTATTATGTAAATTACATAATTTTTATCGCTCTGTTCGCTTAAGTATATTTTTGCTTCTTTTCCTATTTTTGACAAGACTTCTCTGGCGTGCATTTCAAAAACCTCCATATCATCTATGGGTATTTCAATCCTAAGCTTTTCAGCAAATTCAGTAAACTCGTCTATATTCGCCTTTTTTCTATACTCAACAACGGCCCCTCCCAAGACTATTTGATTCGGTACCTTCAACCTACTTCCATTTTCCATTAACACTACTGTTGAGAACAGCCCGACTTCTACAACCCTTCCCTTGTAGCCTTGAACGGCGAAGTCTGGTGAAAAGAACTTATATGCAGGGAACGAAATAAAAGTATATCCTACCTGCCAGTTTATTATCCTTATCACATCCCCAGGCTTTATAAAACCCGTACCAAGAAAAAGAAGGCCTGCAAACAAGTTCTGCAATATTGGCTGGAATGCAAAGCCCAAAATTAACCCTGTTACAGTACCACCAAGTAGAGCAAAGCTCGAACTAATCTTCGAATAAATAGCTATAATGCTAATAACCGTTATGTATCCAACTACTTTAAATAAGTTACCTATTGAGAGTGCCTTTTCCTCATACTTTTTTCTTAAACCCTCTATCAAACCATTACCTATGCTCCTCACAACAAAGAGGCCTGCAGCTAATTCAAGGAGTACCTTTATTATCCATATGTAGCTTGAGAGCGCTGGAATTAGCCTAGAGAGAAAAATAACGCCTACATAAGCCAATATTATTAAAGCTATGATTATTGCAACATAAGTAAACGCTTTTTTTAGTCCCGCAAACCTCTTTGATTCCACTCGTATCGAACCCATTTACATATTTTAAACAGAATAAAAAGCTTTATTGCCTTTAACCTTTTTTCAACCGCTACGAGTTAATTTTTGGTTAATTCAACCCGTAGCATGAAGAAAGTTGAGTTAATCCCCAGTTAACTCAACCACCTTCTGAGAGCTGTTTCCCTAGCGTCTACAATAGCAGTTATATATTTCTTATATGAGGTAAAATCCTTCCTGCAAGTATTACATGGCTATCGGGTTTATTTCAACTCTATGCAAAATAGGATTGATACTACCCACTTTAACTGATGTTAGGCTCTAATGCTGGTATTACCTAAAAATTAGTAATACCGGTAATAAGATAAGCCTTAGAGTTTGCCTACTATTAGCTAGATAAAACGAATATTTTGCTTTAAAACGAGATAAATATCAGTAGTAAGCAGAGCAGTTAATGCACTAGTGTACTAAAGGTTTGAAGGACTAGACCCCTTCTTGTGCTATTAACCTTATAAAATATGGAATGCAACGTGCTATGCTTCCATAACCTACAAATTATCCTCCATATCGGGCCTTCGCTCATTCATTTCTATAATCTATCAAAAGGAAAAGCGTTTTGGTTTAAAGCGACTTGTCTTCATAAAAAAGCATATATAAAATCCCTGGGGCTTACTTGTAAAACATGCTTACAACAACAAATGCCTACTATATACTACTTTTTAATGCTATACAGTATAGATTTTTCAAGGGTTTGTTTGAAGAAAGTGAGAACCAATAAAGCTCTAAACGCCCGAAGCTAAAGACTTATAGGTCTCAAAGCTTTCTATCAAGAGGCTAGAAATGAAGGTAACTGTACTCTACGGAGGTCGCTATAATCAATTGAGTGGGATAAGCAAGGAAGTTTTTGCAATTGAAGAAGGTTTTTCGTTGAAACAACTACTAGAACTAATAAGAGACAAACATGGAGATATTATAATTAATGAGATAAAATCAAGGAGGGCTATATTGCTTCTAAACGGGAGAAGCGTTAACATCGATGATTGTGTAGAATTAAAAGAAGGCGACTTCATTTCTATACTACCCCCCATTACGGGAGGTTAAGCCTCATATAAGAGGTAAGCACACTAGTAAGCATACTAACAAGCAATACATGAAAAGTCTCCTATAATTTTATGATCCGATATGTAATGGGCAGAAAGCAAAGTCCTTAGATAATATCTTCTTTTATCAGGCATTAGCCATTTCAAAAAATATCTTCTCTATCTCCCAAAGCTTTATGGTCTCATGTTCGTGGGGTCTTGGCCTTGTAGATAGGAAAACACCATATGGCTCGAATTTTCCCTTTCTTGACATGCCATAAGGAGAAAACATAATGAATTCATCTACATGCTTTAGCGCATCAAAAAGCATCTTATCTATTGCACCGGAGACATCCAAACATTTTCTCTTACCTTCTCCAAAGCCATCAAGCCAGCTATTACTG
>WAJZ01000156.1 GCA_015523575.1 Candidatus Hestiella acidicharens
GACCTATAATGACCTAGGGTGGAGAACGGCACGGTTCTTGATATAAAAACGTATTTTAGGCGAAAACCAGATATCTATAAATTCTTAGGATCATATTTTCATCTACGGGGATTTAGCGTTGAAAAGAGTACCAAGAATTTATTTGGCTAGCATTGATGAAATACTTAACGGCGAAGCTACGGATATTTATTTTCTTAGAACAAAGAACGTTATTGATGCAGCAGGGCTTTCTAATGTTAAGGTTAGAATGGAGGTTCATTTATATAGCAATATACCTGGTGGAACCGAGTGGGCAGTTTATGCAGGCCTTGAAGAAGCATTAGCATTACTTAAAGACAAACCAGTAACTGTGTATTCAATACCTGAAGGCACCCTCTTTACAAGAAAGATGCCACTAATGATTGTTGAGGGTAGATATAGTGACTTTGCAACATTTGAAGCTCCTCTCCTAGGTCTGCTAAGGTTTTCCTCCAGTATTGCAACTAAAGCGGCTACATTGAAACACATTATTGGGAATAAAACACTTTTGTTTTTTGGAATACGGTCCCTGCACCCAGCAGTTTATCCAGCTGCTGATAGAGCAGCATTTATAGGTGGGGCTGATAGCATAAGTGGTGCCTTGTCTGAGAAGTACCTAGGTATAAAACCGCAGGGTACAATGCCTCACGCACTGATATTGGTATTTGGTAACCAGAAGGAAGCTTGGGAATGGTTTGAAAAGATCTATGGAAAGGAGACAAAGTTTATTGCACTTGTTGATACGCTCGACGACGAAAAGGTTGAAGCATTGATGGCGGCCCAGACCTTCGGTAAGAAGCTTTGGGGAATCAGGCTAGATACACCATCAAGCAGAAGGGGTAGTATGAGGGACATAGTGGAAGAGATAAAGTGGACCCTAGATATAAATGGGTTTAAGGATGTTAAAATAATTGTGAGTGGCGGTTTGGATGAAAATGCTATTCTTTCTTTAAGGGATATCGTTGATGGGTTTGGTGTTGGTACTTCTATAGCTATGGCACCCAGTATTGACTTGAGCATGGATATAGTGGAAATTAATAGAGGGAATGGTTGGATACCATTTACCAAAAGAGGGAAGTTGGCAGGAGCGAAGAAGGTATATTCATGTAGGCCTTTAGAATACTATATAAAATATTGGAACTCCAAGGAGCTACCTGTTTGCAAAAATGAGGAAGATAAGCCAATAGATCTAATGAAGAAATATATAGAGAATGGAAGGTTGATAGAAGACTTACCTAATGTAGAGGAAATAAGGAGCTATGTTTTGAGTCAGCTTAGATACATCGATACAAAATGAGGGAGTAAATATTTGGAAGATTATCCAAATGTAGGTACCTCAAAGGAACAAAAAATAGAGGCCGTAAGAATCTCTATAGGAAGGATTGTGCTTTATTTTCTTGCACTACTGATAAATATAATAGCTGTTATAGTTTTAGCTAGGAAGCTATTGCCCCAAGATTATGCAATATTTCAGCTTGCAACGAAAAGGATTATTTCATATGCTACAATACCATTAAGCATATTTTCAATATGGATTTATAGGTATACGGTTGAAAATCATGAAAGCTCCTACTACGCATCTATATTCTTTTCCCTCTTCCAAGCATCCATTAGCTTTATCGTAGGATTAACCCTGCTCTTCCTATATACACGCATTAGTCTCCTCTTAATAGTTATAGCATCTCTTTCATTAAGTCTACAAGCATTTTTTCGTAGCACAAGGATTGTTGTTGATGCCGCTAGACCGCTGAAGATGGCATTACTTGAATTATTTTACAGAAGTTTTTATGCTTTTTTTGTTTTTATATTTGTATATCTGATATCTTCTTCGCTCTTCTATGCATTTATAGCGACAATAGTTTCTTACCTTTTAAGTTCGTCTCTTGCTCTTTTCTGGTTGAAGGATAAAATAAGCAAAGATAAGCCAAGAAATGCGGGCAGAATTATTAAGGAGTGGATTTATGGATCACAAGCAACAACAATTGGTGTAATAATTGGGTTAATACCTACACTAGATGCTATGGTTGCTTATCCCTTAATTGGAAGCCTAATAGTAGCTGCATTTTTCATAGCTTCATCATCTTCTACCTTGATTAAGGAATCAACAAACGTGGGGCTTAGATATCTACACTCATATGTATTGAGGACTGGAGATGTTAGAACTGCTTACAAAAATATTGAAGTATCGCTAATAATAGTGCTCCCTTTTATAGTCTATGGGATAATGTATCCAAAATATGTTATTTATATTTATAACCCAATATATGCCTGGGCTACAAGAGCGTTATCTATATTTTTAATTTCTGCAATAGTGGAAATACTCAATAATGGCATCTCCCAGATTGCTATGGGTTGGATAAGAGAGAGAGGAGCTAAAGCTACCAAGAAGTTTACAAAGATGAACGTTTTTTCTGCAGTGTCGCCGTTATTCTATATTTCCCTTCTCTTTTTGTTTTTCTCTTTTTTCAAGTTTCTTTCACTCTCTTCTTTGCTTCTCATTTGGTCGATAATTTACCTCTTTAGGTTTGTCATATCTTCTATAATTAATACAGTATACTTCTTGCCTAAAGAAGCCAGAAAATATATTATTAATGAGTTGGTTCCAAAGATTATTGCGTATTTTTTATTATCATTAGCTATTTCTTATTTTTTAAGGCCTATAGGTCCACCTTCCGCTAGGTTATTAATAGATGCAAAGGTGTTGATTTTACCGGGCTTGGCAGAGGCTACTATATTTTATGGTGTGGTGTTGGCTATTAATAAGAGCATAAGAAACAATTTGATAGGCTTGATTAAAAAGAAATCCTTATATTAACATGAAGGTTCTATGGTTTATATTCTTCATCAATCTTTATGCTATTCCTTATACGATCCTTTACTTTCTCTGGTAGTGCTATATCTTCTTTTCTTAGATTCATGCTCTCAGCTATTTTCATTCCAACGCCATGCTTAATCTCAACGAAGTGCATTCTTAGATCGTGGGGTGTCTGTCTCATTTTCTCTACCAAAACGTACCTCTTTAACTCACTACCGAATATCCTTCTACCAAACCTTATGATTCCATCAGCAACGTGCTCTACCCCCCATCCAAAAGCGCTAGATGTAGTTATTGCATATTGGCTTACTAAAAGGGCTGTGAAGTCCCATTTATATAGTATTCTTTTAACGGAATAACTGTATTTCCTAGCCATGGCAGGTTTATCGAGCCAAAAAGTTGACATGCTATCTATGACTAGCCTAGCCCTCCCATATCCAAGCTTCTTTTTTGCATCTATTATTTTCTTGATGAGTTCATCAATATCTGTTTCGTTTAATGTCCATTCGTCATTAACAGACTTCATTAATGCATCTATGATTATCATTTTGTTGCTATCCACAGCTTCATCTAAGCTCATGCCAAACATCTTTCCTTGCCTAATTATGCTTTCCCTGCTTTCTTCCGTTGTAACATATATTACCTTGTCATTTTCTTTTACTCCTTGCCATGAATAATGAAGGGAAAAGATCGTTTTTCCTGTACCCGGCTCACCAACGACTGCAACGAAAAATCCTCTTGGTATCCCACCAGAAATCAGGTTATCAAATCCCTTTATTCCAGTAGAGAGACGTTCTATATTTGTTGTGCTACTCATTAAAATCCCCTAC
>WAJZ01000157.1 GCA_015523575.1 Candidatus Hestiella acidicharens
ATTAATTAATTGAAGGGCCCGTAGCTCAGCAAGGATAGAGCGGCGGTCGAGGCCTTTCATGGCCGAGGTCGAGGCTCCAGACCCGTAGGTCGGGGGTTCGAGTCCCCTCGGGCCCACCACACCATAATATTTCATACACCCATAGTAATTACGCAACTCGTATGCCTCTTCCTCAAATACGTGAGCAAGTAGTAAAAAGGGTCAAGGCATACTTGAAGATCTTTCCATTATTATAAGCGGTTGCATGCAACATATATTCTCCTTTTTTAATCGAGACTACTGGATATGAAAATTTTCCACTTTTTAAAATAACTAATGGAAGTAAGTTTGTACTGTTGTTTATTAGTACCATTTCTGATTCCCTACCATTCAGCATCATAGAGATGGGATTCCTAGCTTCCAACCCAATTATTCTCCCACTTACGCGATAAGCTTCCCCTCCTGCAAGGAAGTATTCTGGCTCCTTTTCTCCGACCCTGCACCCATCGACCCATTCATTATTAGCAACAATGAAAAAAGGTACCTCCGGTTTGCTTTCTGAAATTATAGACCCTATGCCCAAGGCATACCTAACTTTTTCACCATAGCTTCCCTCTATGGTTACTATTGATGGTAAGGTAAGGAAAAATACCTTTTCACTTAACGCCCAATCCGTTAGTTTTTCTACTTCCCTTTCTCCAAACCCCATTATCGTTAAGATATCAACAGCATACTTCCCTGCGTCAACCCTAGGCATTTAATTTCCCATGACATAATGGCATTTTTATTTAAAGAACTTTACGGATTTTTATCATATTATGAAAGGCTGATTTATTACTGCTACTAAGCAATTATAGAAAAAGCAGTACAGGTGAAATTTTTAAACTTTAAATAGAATATAATGTAACGGGGTTGATACTTACGGGTCTAATGCTTAACTATAAAGGTTACAAATTCATGCTATCCATAGTAATGGGCCTAATAACGCTTGCAATAGGGCTAAGCTTAACCCTAGCGCTTAGGGCACCTTATTACATAGCGGTAATAGTAAGTGGGGCTGTTTTTGCACTAACATACTTATCTTCAGATAGCGTCTCAAAGGAAATGGCAGATTATATGGAACTCATTATGAAAAAAAGCATCTATGACGTGACAAGACAAGCATTAATGGAAGAAGACGAGATGACGTTCTACTACGAGAATGAGGAAAAGTTGTTTTTGCTTCACAATCTGCTAAAAAGCATAGCGAGATATGTAGATAGAAACATAAAGGATATATTTATAGAAATCTATACAAACAATTTCTCGACGATATATCCGGATGATGAGATTGTGGATGAAGAGTATGAATATATTGAAAAAGAGCTTGGTGATAGTAATGATAGACCGAAGGCAATAATGTTAAATAGGAGCGTGGTTGTAAGAATTTCAAAATATGACTTTGACAACTTAGTAACAGCAATAGAAAGAGGAGAGGGTGAGAGGGCAAGCCTTCAATACTTAAAGGAAGTAAGATCCCTTTATTCTATAACAAAAGCCCTTGTTAAGGCAATAATTGGAACGCAATATGATGGTTTGACTTCCTATATCGCATTTAAGGCAATAATTTCACTAAAGAAAAAGGGATACATAATAATTCCAGAAAACCTAATGGAACTCTTGCCACTTGAAAACAAAGAATTAAAAACAAAAATAAAGGAACAGATAAAGGAAGAATTTGGTAGGATACCATAAAGGAGAGCTCTTTTGAAGTACTGTGCAAGCGTTCCCTATCACATTACCGCTATATTCTCCCCTAGGATACATAGCGACTTACTCCTTAGCGGATCGATAGGTGTAGGAATTTCTGTAGAGCCAAGGCTAAGGTTCTGCTTAGGATATAAAGGGTTAAAGGAAAGGCTACCATACACAGCAGAGAAGTTACTAAAAAAATATGGTATTATGGATAATTATACGATTTCCATGCCTTTACCTATAAAGATGGGGTATGCTAGTAGCGCTGCATCCTCCATCGCAGTAGCACTGACTGCCTTCTTAATGGGAAAGACGTCCCTCATGAATGCCCTCAGGGAAGCTCACAAGATAGAAGTCGAGTCTTCTACAGGGCTTGGCGATGTACTTGCTCTATCTTGTGGGATTGGAATAGTTTTAAGAACCAAGGAAGGGGCGCCTGGACTTGGCACCGTTGATTGCACATCATTTCCTGGAGATATAGGCATCTTATCAATAGAATTTGGTGAGATGAATACCCAAGAGCTCCTAAGAAAATTTGAAAAATACAAGGAGGAATCGGAAAAAAGGATAAAACGTATAGAAAATAACTTCAACTTCGAGACGTTTTCAGAAGAAGCCATGGAGTTTACTGAGAGTTTAAATTTATTAAAGGCTATAGGAATAAGTAAGGAGACAATACACAAAATACCTGGAGTAGTAAGCTACTTCGTTAAGAAAAAGTTGCTGGTAATATTTGTCGAAAAGAACAGCCTTTTAGATGCAAGGACATACCTAAGAGAGCAAAAATTAAGTTTTAAAGTCTTAACTCCCTCATCGTATGGGATGGAGGCATGGAAAGTTTGAACAAAGAAGAAATACCCAAGTCGCATCCAAGGTACCAGTCCCTTATTACTAGGGAAAGAATAGTGAGTTTCTTTAAAAAAGGTATTGTAGTCCCTCAGGGTCTCGTGGCCCAAGGAAGGGGTGAAGCGTTTGATTATATTTTAGGAGAAAAATCACATGATTTTGCAATAGAAGCTGAAAGGGCTACTATCGCTTACCTTCTTTTATCAAAAAGACCAATAATCTCAGTAAATGGCAACTATGTAGCTTTGGCAGGGGAAGAAATAGTAAAACTTTCTAATATGATTAATGTACCTATTGAAGTAAACTTATTTCATAGAACCGAAGATAGGATAGAAAAAATAGAGAAATACTTGAGGAGTATTGGAGCAGAAAAGGTCTTTGGTGAAGGCTGCGAAAAGACGTACCTTCCCAACTTAAATAGCCTCAGGGGTATTGTATGCAAAGAAGGTATCTTTAGTGCAGACTTCGTGTTATTAGCAATAGAAGATGGTGATAGGACACAAGCTCTAAAAGAATTAGGAAAGAAAGTTGCAGCAATAGATTTGAACCCATTCAGCAGGACAGCCCAAGCCGCTGATATAAGCATAATAGACGATGCAATAAGGGCAACGAAAAACATGCTGAACTTATTAATGGAATTAAAACAAAAGGATGTATATGACCTCAAACACATCATTAGTAGCTATGATAACAGGAATGTACTAGCAAGTGCTTTTAGAAAAATGCTGAAAAATCTGGAATCTGCTTCTGGCAAATATATCTATTAAAATCTTCTATATTTAAGTTGCCCAAATAAAACCTATGGATTACAAAAGCTCTTGTGACCTTAATGGAACATTACTTGGAAAGAATTCATATTCCTTTGGCATCCTACCAGTAAACTTTCTGAGCTCCCTTATTCTACTTTCAATCTTTGCTGTCTCTTCTTTTTTACTGACCAACAGCATATCAGTTAAGGCAGAAAGCTCCAACGAATAAATCCTATTTCTTCTATAAAACCTCGATTCACTTACCAAGTACGAATAGGCCCTATCGAAAAGACCTTGTCTGTAGGCCTTAACAGCCTCTATAAAAAACTTATAGGCGTCTAACGTAACAAATCTCCGTGTAAGTCCCTTCCTTATGGTATTATATAAATCGATTTTTCTATCTATATCATAAAATGTTGAATATTTGTCTGTTAAATAATATGTACCTACTATGAAGGTTTTGCACCCCCTTAAGAAGTTGCTAGGCCTAGACGCAAATGCAGAAAAGCTATTGCATATATCTATTATAAAGTCCTTTGATTTCTTCGGAATTGCCATAAATAAGGGAGAGACTATTCCAGGGGCTATTAAGGGGGCTACTATCTCCCCATTTCTTATAGAAAAATTCAGCAAATTGTTTAGGGCGACTTCGTTTATCCAAGGTGAATCCCCTGGAATAACAATATAGTAGTCCGAATCTATGTCCTTAAGACCAGTTGCTATCCCCCTAGCTGGACCCTCACACCTAAGGGAAAGGTCATCCACTAAGAACTCGACGCCATTAACAACACTTTTAATTCTTCCTAGCTCATCATTGCTTGTTATTATATAGACGCTATTAGACACTTTTTTAGCCTCCGAAACAGGGTAGGAGATTAACGGCTTACCATTTAGCCTAAAAGCCAGCTTGTCCTCTCCAAACCTCTTAGACCTTCCACCAGCAAGTATTAATATAGACGCCTCCAATTACGAGACCCTAGTGTTTTATTCGGTTATGCTAATAGCAACAATAATTTATATACTTAACCCTTTACCTAAAGATGAATGCTTCAAGGTGATCAATTCCGTATAAGCATTGATATGCAGATAGACCCCTTCCTTATTTTAACATGAAATTATTGGTGGTTGCATGAAAAGCCTAAGTGAATTGCTAGGAAGCGTGATTATACTCACAATCACAATAGCTTCCCTAGCTACCGTTTATACCTTTACCCAAAATAACCTAGGCTACGCCAGTAACTACTATTCATATATAATAAAAAGGGTAGAGGAAAAATATAATAGACCTGAGATTAGCCTCTATATTAATAACACGAAGCTATACATGATGCTTTTAAGTAAAAACCCAATTAACGTATCTTACCTAGTAATTAATGTAGAAGGAAAGACAATAATTAAAAAGATCGGAAAAATAATTCAAGGAAAAGGTACTTTAGAAGTTTTGAAAAACTACCACTGCGAAAACCTTACCTTGTTTATTGTAACGAATGATGGTACCATCTACCAATACCTGCCGTATCTAGACCCTAATATAAACGAAGGCACGGCACTATACGGAAAGAACTACTTCTCGTGCAAATTTTTAGAACAAAACCACCACTATATAGGCTTAGGCAACAACCTTACTTTTAATGGGTATTTCTTCCTCTCAGGTGATGCAACCCATGCACTTTACAAAGAGATAAAAAAGAAACTAGAAATAGATCTTCGTATAAATGGTTCTGTAGGTAATGGCTTCGAAGTAAGTTTTAATGTTTATAACAAAACCATTACAACTGCTTCGAACGGGTTTAAGAAAATATATGAGTTTTATTTAAACGGAACTGAGATAGTTCTTTATGGAATAGCCACCTACATGAAACCCTATTTCCTGCTTGGCATATACCTTTATTCTCCGAACGTTTCCTATTATAACTTAACATCGACCGTTAAGGGCGAAATAAAGTTCAAAGCCAATTATCTATCTATGCCGATCTATTTTGGCAATGCACCTATAATTGTATCGTGGTCGTTTAACTCTGAATATAGTGGCTCCTTCACGTATAGGTTAACTTCAATTAATGGAGCAAATAATGAGGCAACGTACTACGGAAGCGGAACCGTAAGCTCAAAAACCCTTACTCCGAACTTACTCTTGCTCTACTATTCTAATATAGTTTCAAAGCAGGAGTTTGGAATTAATGCCACAATTACGTTAAATTCTCTGTTCATTAAAGCATATCGTGCTACATACCAAGAGTTACCCTTTTCAGGCATCTTGCATTATAATTTAGTAATACCTAAAGAAAAAATGAGCAAAATAGAGGAGCTAATATCTAACCTAACTCTTAGCAAAGAAGAATATCCGAAGCTACTATTCGAGACGCCTTTTGGAAATGTAACGAGAAACGTGACGCTCTCAAAAATGACATTTGAATCTGAGTATTCAAAGCTATACCTTATTACATATCCACACCTCCTACTCTATTCATCTACCTTCCCAGGATTTGTGCTAAAGGAAAAGAACGGATCTGAGTACTACCTTTTGCTAAAGGAGAAGGAAGTCTCGCCATTTATTATAAATAAAATATATTTCATAAACATCTCGTCTAATAGAGACTACATCTATATGGTGCCCAATAACCAATTTGTGGAAAAAATTTATGGGAATGGCGTTAAAATAAACCAAGCACACATATATAGGTTGATCGATGGAATTAATTACACAACAAACTGCAAGATAAACATCTTTTATAACATTAATAGTGACTTCTTATTCCAAAGGCCTAAAGTTTTTAAAAAGAACTTCATATTAAACTTACAGAACGGTCTATACCTCTATCAATGCTACAGCAACCTTACGAGAAATACGCTCAGCATAGCGTATGTTTCTTAAAGAAGTTATAAGGATTAAAATAATAATCACAATAGCCAATCGCTATTATCAAACCCAAGTGATCCTTGAAAGACGCTAAAGGGCTAAAAATAAAACAGTCCTTTAAAACAACTTATAATGGTATGGTGATATTGGTGATAGGTCAAGAAGTAATATATAGCAACGATACGTGGAATATACTTAAATCAAAAAGAAAGAAAGCATTAGATGTAATGGAAGCACTAGAAGGGCTAAGCCTAAACCTCTTGGCAGTAGGTAGCATAGCTAGAGGGGATGTAAGGGAGGAAAGCGACATAGATATTGTTATAACAGAATATCCACAGCCATATAAGGTAGAGATACTGCTAGGTAGAAGAGGATATAGGATATATAGAAAAGTGATAATCCAAGCAACCCCAAGCTATACCCCCAAAGCTTATCTTTACCTAGATCCATACGATGAAATTGTTGTTAGCTTTCCATTATCGAAGCTTAAACCTAGAGAGATTGAATTCTACAAGTGGGGCGGATGTATCAACTATAAAGAAATAGAGGATAACAAGAGGACTCCTGGGATAAACAAGGAACTAAAGGTAATAATTCCAACGGAATTTGGACACGTGGAATATCCAATCTTTGGCATGGAGGGAAAGGTATCGAAAATCTTGAAAATTAGTATATCGACTATAATGGAAAGGGAAAGGGTCTTGACAAGGAGGAGAGAACTAGGCAGGACTGGCGTTTTTCTTGAATATGAAATCAACGCGGATGAACCAATAGAAAGTGTTATGAAAAAACTTTCGAGAGATAATGTATATTTTAGAAAAGCTATTTCCAGTTAGGTTACCTTGTATA